>NZ_LSKN01000216.1:0-289 GCF_001557075.1 Methylobacterium sp. CCH7-A2 | reverse complement strand
ATGCCGGCCTCGCCGCAGCACGAGCCCGCGGGCGCAACGGCGGCCGGCCCTTCAAGATGACGTCGGCGAAACTGCGGCTGGCGCAGGCGGCCATGGGCAAACCCGAGACGAAAATCGGTGAGCTCTGTGCCGAACTCGGCGTCACCCGTCAGACGCTCTACCGCCATGTCGCGCCCACAGGGGATCTCCGGCCAGACGGCGAAAAGCTGCTCGGCCGCAAGCCCAAATCGCCGCGTTCCCGGTCCGTCCAACTAAACGCGGTTTAGCGAACAAACCTTGAGGTGCCCCC
>NZ_LSKN01000215.1:0-257 GCF_001557075.1 Methylobacterium sp. CCH7-A2 | reverse complement strand
TCATCGGCGCCGGAATGGCTGGGCTTGCCGCCGCACGCCGGCTGAGCGACGCCGGTAGATCGGTGACCGTGTTCGACAAGAGCCGCGGCCTCGGTGGGCGCATGGCGACCCGTCGGGCCGGCGGCTTTCGGTTCGATCATGGGGCGCAGTATTTCACCGCTCGCAGTCCGCGATTTGTTGCCCTCGTCGAGAACCTGATGGCGGGCGGGCTGGTCGCCCGTTGGGGCGAGGATCATGTCGGCGTGCCCGGCATGAGC
>NZ_LSKN01000019.1:0-29963 GCF_001557075.1 Methylobacterium sp. CCH7-A2 | reverse complement strand
CGCCCAACGTCCTGCCGCCGCTGCGGATCGACGCCGCCGACCCCGCCTGGCCCGCGACCCTGCCGCCCGGCGAGGCGCCCGCCGCGATCCTCTGCATCAACATGATCCACATCGCCCCCTGGGCGGCGACGGAAGGGCTCTTCCGCGGCGCGGGCGCCCTGCTCCCGGCCGGTGCGCAGCTGATCCTCTACGGCCCCTTCCGCCGCCCCGGCCGCCCGCTCGAACCCGGCAACGCCGCCTTCGACGAAAGCCTGCGCGAGCGCGACCCGGCCTTCGGCCTGCGCGACCTCGGCGAGGTCACCGCGCTGGCGATGGCAGCGGGGTTCGGCTCGCCGGAGGTGATCGAGATGCCCGCGAATAATCTGACGGTGGTGTTCGGGAAAGCAGGCAGGCGCTGATCACGCGACGGAACCCTTGGTGCGGACGGCGGGGATCGAACCCGCATAGCCTTGCGGCTGAGAGATTTTAAGTCTCTTGCGTCTACCAGTTTCGCCACGTCCGCCTGGGGCAGAGCGGTAGCCGCCGCGGGCGCGGCGCGCAAGCGCCTCGGCAGCCCCCCGGAGGACGGCCCGGTTTCGGCTCAGTGCCGCCGCGCCGGCTTGTACCATTCGACGCCGTCGGGATCGACATAGAGGCCGGGCGCCACGTCGGAGCCGATCGCCTTCTGCTGCATCGGCACGCGCACGGTGTCGTCGCGGTCGCCCCGCTTCATGTAAGGAGCCCCGCTCGGAGGCGCGCCGTGGTCGGCCCCGTGGCCGCGCGAGGCGGCGAGGCCGATCGTCCCCTGCCGCCCGGCGACCTTGTCCTGCAGCTCGCTGACGCTGCGTCCCGCGAAGGGCGGCCGCCCGTTACCCTCGATCACGGGCCAGGCGCGGCGCGCCGCGCCCTCCCCGGCCACCCGCACGCCGATGAAGCGCGGCACATAGGTCGCGCCACCCTTGCCGAAGCTCTCCCAGCCGCCGGATGCGACCATCTGGGCACCGCAGCGCTTGTGGCTGCGCTCGCACAGCGCCCGCGAGGCGTAGCGCGGCGCCTTCTGCTCGAATTCGGCGCGGGCATTGCGATAGGCGAACTCGCATTGCTCCGCGGTCAGGATGCCGCCGGCGATGCACTCGTCGCGGCGCTCATAGACGGCGCCGCGCTCCTGCGCCGCGAGATCGACGGGCGCCAGGAACAGCAGCGGGGCGAGCGTGGCGGCGCGCAGGGCCCCGAGCAGCGGAGCGGCGGAACTGAGCAGAATCATGGGCCGCAGCATCCGCATGATTGTGGCTTTAGAGAAGCGAGCGGCGCGAGCGGGCGAGTTCGAGCGTGGCGCCATAGTCGATCTTGCCGTTGCCAAGCACGGGGATGGAGTTCGTCACCAGAATGGCGCGCGGCACCCAGAGCTCGGGGAACCCCTGCGCCTTCGCGGTCTCCTGCAGCAGGCTGCGCTCGGCATTCGGCTTTTCCGTGACGAGGACGAGCTGCTCGCCCTTGCGCGCATCGGGCAGCGCCACGACGACATGGTTGAAGTCCGGCCAGAGCCCGGCGACCATCGATTCGACCGCCGCGAGCGAAACCATCTCGCCGCCGAGCTTGGCGAAGCGCTTGGCACGCCCCTTGATGGTGACGAAGCCGTCGTCGAGCGTGACGATGTCGCCGGTATCGTGCCAGCCGCCTTCGGGCGGCAGCAGCGTGCCGGGCGCGTCCGCGCTGAGATAGCCGGCCATGATGTTGGGGCCGCGCACGCAGAGCTTGCCGCCCTCATGGATGCCCTCGACCGGCTCCAGCCGCGCCTCGATGCCCGGCAGCAGCCGCCCGACGCTGCCCTCGCGCATGGCGACGGGCGTGTTGCAGGCGAGCACCGGCGAGCATTCGGTGCAGCCATAGCCTTCGAGGATCGTGGTGCCATAGGGCTCCCACATCCGACGCGTCTCGGGCTTCACCCGCTCGGCCCCGGCCACGACATAGCGCACGCTCTTGAGGTCGTCCGGGTCCGCAGCGCGGGCGTAACCCTGCAAAAACGTGTCGGTCGCGAACAGGAAGGTGCAGCCGGTCTCGCCGATCAGCTTCGGCACCTGCTTGTAGTGGAGCGGGCTCGGATAGAGCACGACCTTCATGCCCGACAGCAGCGGCATCAGCAGGCCCGCCGTCAGCCCGAACGAGTGGAAGGCCGGCAGCGGGTTCATGACGATGTCGCGCTCGGACAGGAAGCCGGCCGCGAGCGCGAAGATCTGGCGCGCGTTCGAGACCAGATTGGCGTGGCTCAGCACCACGCCCTTCGGCTTGCCCTCGGTGCCCGAGGTGAAGAGGATCACCGCCGCGTCGTCCGGAGCCGCCGCATGGCTGCGATGCACGAAACCCGGCGCGAGGCTCGACAGCGCGCCCAGCGCCTTGTCGAGGCTGGTGATCTCCTTGCGGACGTCTTCGAGATAGATGACCCGCCTGTTCTCACCGAGCGCCTCCAGCTCGTCCTCGAGCTTGGCCTGGTCGACGAAGCGGCGCGAGGTCACGATCGTCTTCAGCTCGGCGAGCTCGCCCGCCGCCCGCAGATTCTTCACGCCGGCCGTGAAGTTCAGAAGCGCCGGCACGCGGCCGAAGGCCGAGAGCCCGAACAGCGTCACCGCGAGCGCCTGCACATTCGGCAGCAGCACGCCGACATGTTCCCTAGGCTGCGTGTAGCCCGCGAGCTTGCGCCCGAGCACGAGCGCGCCCAGCACCAAGTTGCCGTAGCTCAGCGGCTTGCGCTCGGCATCCTCGACCGCGACGCGGCCCTTGCCATGGCGGGAGACCGCCTGCAGCAGCGCCTGGAACAGGGTGATCCGTGCGCCCGCCGCATCGAAGACGGGCAGCTGTCGTTCGGTGTCGGCCATGCTTGGCTCGGCTCCCGGCTGGCGTTTCCTCTTGGCTTCCTAACTAAGCCGATCCGCAGCCGTTGCAATGACGCTCTGCCAGCCACCCCGCCGGCGCCATCAGCCGAAGGCGCCGATCTCGTGCTGGATCGCGCCGGAGATCTCGCGCAGCAGCTCGAACAGCGCCTGCATCGGCGCGATCACGTCGCGATGCAGCGCCTCATAGGTGCCGGTTTCCCGCGGGCCTGGCGGCTCGCCGAAATCGAGCCCGATGGTCGGGTCGGGCCGCAGCGGGAAAATGTCGGCCAGCAGGGCGAGGCAGGCCGGCACGTCGAGCCGCAGCAGCCGCTCGACCAGCACCTCGCGGGTGATGCCGGCATGGGGCCGGAAATCCGGGATATGGCTGGCCCGCAGCCAGATGCCGTGCATCGCCGCCAGCCGCAGCGCATGCAGCGCCACCAGCCGCGCCGGCATCTCCGGCACATCCGGCGCAGCCGCCTTCAGCTTCAGCGCATCCGAGGAGAGCCGCCAGAACAGGCTGCGCAGCGAAGGCGCGAGATCGAGCCGCGACAGCGCCTCGCCGACGGCGAGCAGCTCGTCGCGACGTCCCTCGCGCAGCGTGCGCCGCGCCCGGTCGAACCAGCTGCCGGGGTCGAGCGAGTCGAGATAGGCGCGCAGCACGTCGAGATCGCTCGCCGCCAGCGCGTGCTCGGCCAGCCGGTAGGCCCGGTCGAACCGGTCGGAGCGCTCGCGCATCGCGTTGAACAGATCGGGCGCGCGCGCCGCCGCTTGGCCGATGCCGTGGACGCTGTTGGCGAGCCAGCCGAGCTGCTGCAGGATCGCGTTGTTGGGAATGGCGCGCAGCTCGCGCGGATGGCGGATGCGCGTCGGCCCGCCGGCATCGCTCTGGCGCGCGGCGGGGCGCGAGCCGGTCTTGTCGAGCAGCGAGGGGCCGAAGGTGCCGATCAGCGCGGCATAGCCGGAGTCGTCGACCAGCGCCGTCATCTCCTCGCGCACGGTCTGGAAGAACTCGGTGGCGAAGTCGGGCTCGTCGTAGATCGGATCGGCGACCTCCTCGGCCACCGGCACGAGCACCGCCTCCGCGATGCGCCCGATAGTCGCCGCCGCCAGCAGCGGCGTGCCGAACATCAGATAGCCGTCGCTGCCCTGGAAGCTGGTCTCGCGCACCGAGCGCAGGCCGGCCCTGGCGAAGGCCGCGCGCGCCCAGGCGGGTTCCAGATAGGCCAGCCGGTCGGCGAGGCTGGCGGGATGGGCGCCGCGCCCGGCGGATTCGCCATGGGTGTCGAAAATAACGAGCTCGACCTCGGAAAGGTCATAGCGGCGCAGCAGCTCGCAGATGCGGATGCGCAGCCGCTCGATCCAGAAGGTCGCCGCGACCTGCCCGATATAGCGGCCGGAATCGGAATAGCCGAACTGCACGCAAAAGCGGCCATGGCGCTTGAGATAGGCGCGGAAATGCGGGCTGCGCAGTGCCTCGTCGATGATGCGCGGCCCCTGCTCCAGCGCGTCTTCCGTCTCGAAGAGCGGCGAGATCTCGACCCGGTCGGCGATGCCGAAGCGGCTGGCGAGCCAGAGCGCGCAGAGCAGCGTGTAGCCCGTCTCCGTCTCGGCCACGAGAAACCGCACCGCCTTGGTGCCGTCGACATGCTTCACGATCTGCGCGATCGTCATCAGCATCCGCGTCGCCGAGGCGCGCTCGGCCGCCAGAGCGCCGAAATCGACCGCGATCGGCGCAACCTTCGCCAGCAGACCGTTCACCGCCGAGAGGAAGGCGCGCCGCTGCGCCGGCTGCGTCGGCTCCTCGTCGAGCGGGATCACGCCGCGCATCGCGTTGTGGAGCTGCGAGGCGTTGAGCCGGAAATGCGGCAGCGCGATCGAGACGCCATGGGCGACGCAGCCGGCCCTGACCAGGCAGAGCGCCATCCGCGTGTCGTCGTCGGAAGAGAGCCCGATCGCCTCGTCCAGCGCCGCGATCAGGCGCGACGCCTCCGGCAGCGCCGCCTCGCGCTCATTGACCAGCGCCAGAGCGAAGGCCTGCAGCGCCGGCAGGGCCGGCTGCGTCGTGATCGGCGGCGCCAGCGCCAGTTGCCGCTCGACCGCCGCCAGCGCCGTGCCGACCAGCTCGCGCACGGCAGCGGTTGCCGGCACGGCCGGCAGCTTCTCGAGGATGCGCGCGAACTGGCCCTGCTTCGATTCCAGCCGGTAGCGCAGCGTGTCCCACCAGCCGATATCGGTGCGCCCGTCGGTGTCGCAGCCGACCCAGGAGGCAAGGATGACCGGGCGCGGCGCCAAATCCTGCCAGCGCTCGGGCGAAAGCGACTGCGCCGCCCGCAGCAGCGCGGCGTTCAGCCGGTCGATCGCGTCGCGGGCATGGCGCACGGCGTAGCGCGCCTGCTCGAACTCGTCCTGCAGCGTGATCCGCCCGTCGGGCCGGAAGGACAGCGCTTCATCGCCGATCACCGCCTCGCCGCCCGCCTCGCCGCTGGCCTGCGCCGCGAGCGCATGGGCGAGCCTGCGGCTCATGCCGAAGGTCGGATGGGCGGTGAAGACGGCCGCGAAGCGCAGCCGCTCGACGGCCTCGCGATAAGCGGCCAGCGGATCGGCAGCGCCCGCGGCTGACTCGGCCAGCCTGCCGGCCAGCGTAGCGAAGGCCGCCTCGCCATCGCCGTCGAGCCCGACATAGGCCGCCAGCCGCCCGGCCCGCTGGCGCAGGGCCTCGCGTCCCAGACGCCGCACCAGCCCGCAGGCCGCCTCGACATCGAGCTCGCCGCGGTCCATCCGCCGCGTCAGCCACAGCGTCACGCGCAGGACCGGGTTGCCGAAAGGGTCTTCGCGGGCATCGGCCCGCGCCTGGGCGATCTCGTCCAGCAGCCGCGCGGCCAGCGCCGCCTCGTCGCCGATCACGCTCTCGACCCCGTCGTTCATCGCGCAGCCCTCCCGGAATCGGCCGAGGCAAGTTTCAGACCGGAACACCAAGGCAGCGCAAGCAGGCCCCGGCATGGCTCTTGCTGGACCGGCAGGCGCATCTTGCCCGCCCTGCCCGGCATGCGATGCTCGCCCTCATACGCCTCGATGCCCAGCCGGAGATGCCGATGCCTGCCTCGTCCGCCGCCGCAGCCGGCCTGCCCGAACAGGATGCCGCCGCCTCGATCGTCCTGCCGGCCCGGCCGGAACCGCTGCGGCTCGATCCGGAACGCACGGCGCTGATCGTCGTCGACATGCAGAACGCCTATGCCTCCGCAGGCGGCTATATCGACCTCGCCGGCTTCGACATCACCGGCACGCCGGCCGTGATCCGGCAGGTCGCGCTGGCGGCCGAGGCCGCCCGCAGCGCCGGCATCCCGGTGATCTTCCTGCAGAACGGCTGGGATGCCGCGTATCGCGAGGCGGGCGGGCCGGGCTCGCCGAACTGGCACAAGTCGAATGCGCTGAAAACGATGCGCCGCCGGCCCGAGCTCGACGGCAAGCTGCTGGCCAAGGGCGGCTGGGACTATGCCATCGTCGATGCGCTGACGCCGCAGCCGGGCGACATCGTCGTTCCCAAGCCGCGCTACAGCGTCTTCTTCAACACCAACATCGACAGCCTGTTGCGGGCGCGCGGCATCCGCAATCTCGTCTTCACCGGCATCGCCACCAATGTCTGCGTCGAATCCTCGCTGCGCGACGCCTTCCATCTCGAATATTTCAGCGTCGTGCTGGAGGACGCCACCCATGCGGCCGGGCCGGACTTCGCCCAGAAGGCTGCGCTCTACAACATCGAGACCTTCTTCGGCTGGGTCTCGACCGTGGCCGATTTCGCCGGCGCGGTCGGCCAGCAGCCGCCGGCCTGATCGCGACATCGTCCCGCGCCTCCCCGCCTGCCCGAAAGCGAGCCCGCCATGCCTGCCGTCGACACCGAAGCCTTCCTGCGTGATCTCTACGAGCTGCGCGCCATCGGCACCTTCAAGACCGGCGTCCACCGCCCGACCTATTCGCCGCAGGACATGGAGGCCCGCCGCTGGCTGATGGCCAAGCTGACCGCATGCGGGCTGGAGGCCTCGATCGACGGCATCGGCAACGTCTATGGCCGCCATCCCGGCCCGGGCCCGCATCTGCTCGTCGGCAGCCACATCGAATCGCAGAACGAGGCCGGCTGGCTCGACGGCGCGCTCGGCGTCGTCGCCGGCATCGCGCTCGCCCGGGCAGGCCTGCCGGTCGATGTCTGCGCCTTCGCCGACGAGGAGGGGCATTTCAGCCTCAGCCTGCCCGGCAGCCGCTCGATGATCGGCGATCTGACCGAGGAGGCGATCGACGGCGCCCGCAACCGCACCGACGGCACGCCGCTGCGCGAGGCCCTGCGCGCCGCCGGCCTCGAGGGCCTGCCGCGCCGGCAGCTCGAGATCGGCCGCTACAAGGGCTATTACGAGATGCATATCGAGCAGGGCACGCAGCTCGAAGAGGCGGGCCTGCGGCTCGGCGTCGTCACCGGCATCGTCGCGATCTGGCAGTGGCGCATCGTCGTCGAGGGCCAGCAGGACCATGCCGGCGGCACCACCATGGCCGAGCGGAAGGATGCGGGCCTGAGCGCGGTCCGGCTGCTGGCGGCCATCGACGCCGAGTTCCCGCGCCTCGTCGGCGAGCGCACGACCTGGACCACCGGCCGCTTCCGGCTCGAGCCCGACGCGCCCAACATCATTCCCGGCCGAGCCGAGATCCTGTTCCAGTTCCGCGACGTCTCGGTCGCGGTGCTGGAGCGGCTGGAGGCGGGACTAAAATCGCTGGTTCAGGAGGCCAACCGCCGCGAGCGCTGCAAGATCACGCTCTCCTCGGTCTCGAAGGCCGTGCCGGCGCTGTGCGACCCGGCCATGATGCAGGCCCTCTCCGACGCCGCCGAGGCCATCGCGCCCGGCGCCTGGCAAACCATGCCCTCCGGCGCCGGCCATGACGCGCAGGTCATCGCCCGCACCATGCCGGCCTCAATGCTGTTCGTGCCCTCGATCGGCGGCATCTCGCATCACTGGAGCGAGGACACGAAGGACGAGGACCTCGCTTTGGGCATCCAGGTGCTGCACGGCGCGGCCGAGCGATTCCTGGCGGGGTAGACCGCGCCGGGCGCAGGGTTGCGCCGGCGCTCTCACCCCTTGCCCGGCA
This sequence comes from Methylobacterium sp. CCH7-A2, assembly GCF_001557075.1. Taxonomy (NCBI): domain Bacteria; kingdom Pseudomonadati; phylum Pseudomonadota; class Alphaproteobacteria; order Hyphomicrobiales; family Methylobacteriaceae; genus Methylobacterium; species Methylobacterium sp. CCH7-A2. Next base: position 21,981 of record NZ_LSKN01000019.1, on the reverse strand, counting down.
GCGACCGGGCCCGCATAGGAGCGGGGCGCAACCGGAGCCGTTCTCCGGCCCCGGCCCTCGCGAAAGACACCCGTGACAGACCTCGCCTCCCCCAACGCGGCCGCCTCCGCGCGCCGCCGCCTCTGGCTCGGCATCGGCTGCGGCCTGCTGACCAGCCTGATCTGGGGCGTGCAGTCCGTGGTCTCGCGCCAGTCGGTGGCGGATGGGCTGAGCGCGGCCGACGTCACCATCCTGCGCTTCGTCGTGGCCTCGCTCCTGCTGCTGCCGCTGGCGCGGCGGCGGATGCGGCCCTTTCCGGTCGGTGCGCTCGGCTGGCGGCGCGCGCTGATCCTGACCGCGCTCGCCGGCGCACCCTATGCCCTCGTCCTGGTCGGCGGCGCGACCTTCGCCCCGGCACTGCACGCCTCGGTGATCGTGCCTGGCTTGATCCCGGTGATGACGGTGGTGCTGGCCTTCCTCGTACTCGGAGAAAGGCCGGGGCCGCTGCGGCTGCTCGGCCTCGCCCTGGTGCTGGCCGGCATCGCTGCCTTCGGCTGGCAGGCCTTCGGGGAATCGGGCGCAGGGGCCGGCGCCTGGATCGGCGATCTCTTTTTCGTCGCCAACGCCGTGATGTGGTCGGTCTTCGGGCTCCTCGCTTTGCGCTGGCGGACGGACGCCATCGACGTCACCATCGCGACCTGCCTGCTCTCGCTGCTGTTGCTGCCGGTCTTCGCCCTGACCATGCCGATCCGGCTCGGCGAGGTCGCCTGGCCGGCGATCGCGCTGCAGGCGGTGTATCAGGGCGCGCTCGTCGGCGTCGGCGCACTGTTTCTCTACACCAAATCGGTCGAGTGGCTCGGCGCCTCGCGGGCGACGCTGTTCCTGCCGCTTAACCCGGTCGTCACCGCGCTGGCCGCGATCCTGCTGCTCGGCGAACATCCCTCCCCGGTCGAGGTCGCCGGCATGGTGCTGGTGATCGCCGGCATGAGCGTAGCGCTGCGGGCGCGCTGAACCTCGCTCTCAGTGCCGGCCGATCCAGCGGCGCACCCGGCCGCGATAGGCCAGCCAATCCGGACCGAACACCGCTTCGAGATGGCGCTCCTCGCGCTCGATCGCGAGCTTCAGCACCAGGGCCGCGGCGACGAGCCCCGTCACGATCAGCCAGAGATTGCCGAGACCGAGGCCGGCGCCTGCCATCATCAGCGTGTTGCCGAAATAGATCGGGTTGCGGCTGATCGCGAATGGGCCGCTCTCGACCAGCGCGGTCGCGGCGCGATGCGGCAGGATGTTGGCGCGGGCGCGGGCCATCGTCGCCATCGCGGAGAGATCGAAGCCGGCGCCGAGCATCAGCAGCGCCCAGCCGACGGGGTCGAGCCAGCCTGCCAGTGCGCCGTCGGGCGCCGGATCGGGCAGCGGCAGCAGCCGCTGCAGCGCCATCGCGAGCAGGATCGCTCCGCCATAAAGCAGGGGCGGCCAGGGAATGCGGTTGGGCCGGTCCGTCGCTGCGTCGATCATCGCGATCTCCTCAAGACGGTGGCGGCCGGCCCACCCTCAGTCCTTGCGGTCCTCAGCCCTTGTGATCCTTGGCGATGGGCTCGACATAGGACAGCCCCATATCCCAAGGGAAATAGATCCAGGTGTCCTGGCTGACCTCGGTGACGAAGGTGTCGACGGTGGGCACGCCGGCGGGCTTGGCATAGACCGTGGCGAAATGCGCGTTCGGCAGCATCTGGCGCACGACCCGTGCCGTCTTGCCGGTATCGGTCAGGTCGTCGACGACGAGCACGCCCTTGCCCTTGCCGTCGCCGATCGCCTTGATCGAGGGCGCGACGTCCTTGAGGACCTTGAGCTCCGACTGGTTCTTGTAGTCGTGATAGCTCGCGACGCAGACCGTCTCGATCAGCCGCAGGCCGAGTTCCCGGCAGATGATCGCCGCCGGCACCAGCCCACCGCGGGTGATGCAGACGATCGCCTCGAACGGCCCCTTCTCCGCCAGCCGCCAGGCGAGCGCGCGCGCGTCGCGGTGGAACTGGTCCCAGGAGACGGGGAAGGCCTTGTTGGAGGTCGGCTCGGCCATGGTGGGGCTCCGGATGAGGGCGGGCGCGGACGGCCCTTCAGCCCCTGGCAAAACCCTATCGGCGCGCCGCTGGCAAGGGGCGACGCGCCGCTCATCCCTGCAAAAGCCGGCTTTGGCCGGCGTCAGAACTCGGACCAGCCCCGGTCCCCGGCAGCGGCGGCTTGCTTCCGGGGCGGGGACAGCGCCGCCGCGGGCAGTCGCGGCAGGCCGGCCGAGCCCGCGATCTGCTTCGGCTGGCGAAGGTCCTCTGTCGGGCGCGCTGGCGCCGGCTTGCCTTCCCGGTCGACCGTGAAGGAAGACACCATCCCGCTGAGGGCGGCGATATCCCGCCTCAGGTCCTGCGCCACCTTGGCGCTCTGGTCGGCGAGCGTGGCGTTCTGCTGCGTCAGCTCATCCATATGCGCCACTGAACGGGCCATCTCGTCGATGCCTTTGGACTGCTCCCCCGCCGCAGCCGAAATCTCGTTGACCGTCGCGGCCACCTTGGATGCGGCGGAGACGATCTCGCCGAGAGTCTGGCCAGCATCCTTCACCAGCCCAACACCGGCTTGAATCTGCTGGGCAGAGTTGGCGATCAACGTCTTGACGCCATTAGCGGATTCGCTGCAGCGCGCGGCCAACGCTCGGACCTCGGAGGCGACGACCGCGAAGCCACGGCCGGCCTCGCCCGCCCTCGCCGCCTCGACGGCGGCGTTCAGCGCCAGCAGATTGGTCTGGAAGGCGATCTCGTCGATCATCGAGATGATCTCCGAAATGCCCGAAGACGCCTTCTCGATGCGCTCCATCGCGCCCACCGCCTCGGTGACAATGGCGCCGCCGCGCCTTGCAACCTCGCTGGCTTCTTCGCCCAGCGCGACCGCTGCACGCGAATTGCTCGCACTCGTCTTGACGGAAGCCGCCAGTTCCTCGGTCGTCGCGGTGGTCTGCTGCAGGTTGGCGGCATTCGCCTCGGTCCGCTGCGCCAGCTGCAGGCTGTCGGCGGAAATCTGCGTCGATGCCGCGTCGATCCGATCGGCGATAGCCCGCACCGCGCCGACGACATCCGTCAGCGTGTCGAGGAGATCGTTGACGCCTCCGCAGAGGACCGCCACCTCTCCGCTCTTGCCGGCCAGGTCGATCCGGCCCGTCAGGTCGCGGTTCTTGGCCCGGGCGATGACCTCTCCGGTTTCGTGGACCGCCTGTTCGAGTTGCTGGCCCTTGTGGCTGGCTGTGATGTCGGTCGCGAACTTGACGATCTTATAGGGGCGGCCGCGCGCATCCATGATCGGATTGTAGCTCGCCTGAATCCACACCTCGCGCCCATCCTTTGCGATGCGGCGGTACTGGGCGACGGCATATTCGCCGCGGGCGAGCTGCTCCCAGAAGGCCTTGTACGCAGGCAACCCGCGCTCGGCGGGGTCGACGAACATGCGATGATGCTGGCCGACGATCTCCGACAGCGTGTAGCCCATCACCGACAGAAAGTTCTCGTTGGCGTCGATGATCTTGCCGGTAAGGTCAAACTCAATGACGGCCTGCGCCTTGCTGATCGCCGCGTTCTGGCTTTCGAGATCGGCCATGCGGTTCTTCTGCTCGGTGATATCGAAGGCGTATTTGATGACGCTGACCGGCCGCCCGCCGGCATCGAGGATCGGGTTGTAGCTCGCCCGGAGCCAGATCTCGCGCCCGCCCTTGCCGATGCGCAGGAATTCGCCGCTTCGGAACTCGCCGCGCCCGAGATCGGCCCAAAGCTGTCTGTAATCAGCGGTGTCTGCCTCGCCCGGTGGCATGAACAAGCGATGCTGGCGGCCCTTCACCTCGTCCAGCGAATAGCCCGTGGCATTGAGGAAATTGGCATTGGCGGACAGGATTTTGCCATCGAGATCAAACTCCACGATGGCTTGGCAACGGTCGAGTGCGGCCAGCTGTCCATGCAAACGGCTGGCGGGGAGCCAATTCGTGATGAAGCCCATTGAGTGAATCCAAGCCGACGGTGCTCTGGCGCACCGTTCAATGCCCCTCGGGCCTCGCAGGCGCGAGGCGCAACATGCCGCAACGTCACCCTGCGCGACAGGTTACTCGCGAATCGTTAATCGAGCTTGGTTGATGATTTATTGATGAGTTGATCGAGCATAATCACCGGGCCACGAAAGACCTCGCCGCTCGAACTCAATCAATGAACCCAGCGTCACTGCCGGCCTGATATATCTATTCTTCGGCCGGGCCAGTCTGCCAGATGGGCATCGCCGCTTGTCAGGCGCCGAGCTTCGCCTGCTCCGCCGCGATCATCGCCTTGACCGCCGCCATCGCCGCCGCCAGCGCCTCCGGATCGCGCGAGCGCACCACGACGTTGGTGTCGGGCCCTGTCTCAGAGAAGAAGGGATAGGAGCCGATCGAGACGTCCGGATGGGCCTTGGCGACCTCGGCCAGCGCCGTACCGATATCGCCTTCGCGCAGGCCGGCACGGACCGTATCGGAGAGGATCTTCACCCCCGTCTGCAGCGTCGGCGCCACGACGTCGAGCATCGCCTGCATGATCGAGGGCACGCCCGCCATCACATGGACATTGCCGATCTTGAAGCCCGGGGCCTTCGAGACCGAATTGGCGATGAGATCGGCCCCGGCCGGGATCCGCGCCATCCGCAGCCGCGCCTCGTTGAGCTGGTCGGGCGGGAAGCGCTCGGCCAGCATCGCGATCGCGCGCGGGTCATGGTCGATCGAGACGCCGAAGGCCGCCGCCACCGAATCGGCGGTGATGTCGTCATGCGTCGGCCCGATGCCGCCGGTGGTGAAGACGTAGGTGTAGCGGTGGCGCAGCGCGTTCAGCGCGGCGACGATCTCGCCCTCGACGTCCGGGACGATCCGAACCTCGCGCAGCTCGATGCCGATATTGGTCAGGTACTCGGCGATATAGCCGATGTTCTTGTCCTTGGTCCGGCCGGAGAGGATCTCGTCGCCGATGACCAGGATCGCGGCGGTCACGCTGACCGGGGATGAAGTCGTCTCGCTGGTGGTCATGCCCGGCTCCTGGCTGCGGCGCGAGGCGCACTCCGCCTCCTGGCGCCGCTACAGCTAGGGCTTTGCCGGCGCCGGCTCAAGCGGCGCCGTCGCCGCGCGCTCAGGCCGCGGGCGCCGGCTCTGCCGCCGGCGTATGCGGGCGCTCGAAGACGAGGTTCAGCCGCGTCTGCGCGACCAGGCTGTAGCCGCTGCGCTCGAGCAGCGCGGCGAGGTCGCTCTGCCAGCGCTGGCGCGAATCCTCGATGATGATCAGCCCCGGCCAGAGGCTCTGCGGCGCATCGCGCAGGAACGGCTCGAGGATCAGGTCCTCCGCGCCCTCGACATCGAGCTTGATCGCGTCCAGCCGCTCATAGCCCTCGTTCTGGACGAGGGCGAGCAGCGTCATGGCTGGCACCCGCACCGTGCTGCCGGTGCTGGAGCGCAGGATGCGGACGCTCGATTCGCCCCGATTGGTCGGGTCGAGGAAAAGCGTCAGCTCGCCGGGCTTGTCGGCCAGCGCGCAGGCCACCGCCTTCACCGTCCCGAACGGGTTCTGGGCGATGTTGAAGGCCAGCCGCGCAAAGATCTCGGGCTGCGGTTCGACGGCGACGATACGAGCGCTCGGACCCGCCTTGGCCGCGACGAACAGCGAATAGGCCCCGATATTGGCGCCGATGTCGATGAAGCGGAAACCGTCGCGCAGGCGCGAAGCCAGGATCTCGCGCTCGACGGGGTCGAAATATTGCGGCGTGAACAGCACGCGCTTCTCGCAGACATTCCCGTCCGGATAAAGTCGCATCCGGGCGCCGAGCGACTCGATGTCGACCGGCTGCCCCGCCAGCGAGCGTAGGCCGAGCCGGCGCAGCGCATAGGCGAGCTTGCGGCCGAGGAAGCTGTCCGAGGCGCAGCGCGTCCAGCCGATGAGGCGCGACAGCCCGCGCCGGGGGGCGAAGGCGCCATACGGCTTGTCCTCCGCCTGCGATTGTTCGATGATGGCCATGTTGCGCGCCTGATACACCCGGCAGCGCCCCGGCGCCAGCCGCACGATGCCCGGCTTGCGAACGCATCGGTCGGCTGCACCTCACCGCCTTGCGCCGCCCCGCCGAGCCGATCCATAAGACGATCGAGGAGCCGTATCGCCGCCATGACCTTCGCCAAGACCTCCGCCAAGCCATGACCTTCGACGAAACGCTGGGACGCGGTCGCATGCGCGAGCCGGCCATCAGGATTCATGGCCCGGACGCCTTCGCCGCCATGCACAAGGCCGGCCGGCTGACGGCAGCCGGGCTCGACATGCTGGGCGATTATGTCAAGCCGGGCGTCACCACCCAGCGCCTCGACGATCTCGCCTACCAGTTCGCCATGGACAACGGCGCCTTCCCGGCGACCCTGTTCTACCGCGGCTACACCAAGTCGATCTGCACCTCGATCAACCATGTCGTCTGCCATGGCATCCCGGACGACAAGCCGCTGCGCGAGGGCGACATCCTGAACATCGACTACACGCTGATCGTCGACGGCTGGCATGGCGATTCGAGCCGGATGTACGGGGTCGGCGACATCTCGCGGAAAGCCGAGCGCCTGATCGAGATCACCTATGAGAGCCTGCTGCGCGGCATCAGGGCCGTCCGCGCCGGCGGCACCACCGGCGATATCGGCTTCGCCATCCAGCGCTATGCCGAGGCCGAGCGCTGCTCGGTGGTGCGCGATTTCTGCGGCCACGGCGTCGGCCGCAATTTCCACGACGCCCCCAACATCCTGCATTACGGCTCGCCCGGCGAGGGGCCGGAGCTCAAGCCCGGGATGATCTTCACGATCGAGCCGATGATCAATCTCGGCAAGGCCGGGGTGAAGGTGCTGTCCGACGGCTGGACCGCGGTGACGCGGGACCGTTCGCTCTCGGCCCAGTTCGAGCACACCATCGGCGTCACCGAGACCGGCTGCGAGATCTTCACCCTCTCGCCGGCGGGACGGGACAACCCGCTCGCGGCCCGATGAGCGCGGGGGCGGACGAACGTTCGGCGCGCGCCGCGCGAAGCGCCTCGCCGGCCCCGGCTTCTCCCGCCCCGCATTACCACGGCCATCGCGAGCGTCTGCGTGGGCGCTTCCAGGACGCCGGCGCCGAGGCGCTGGCCGATTACGAATTGCTCGAGCTGCTGCTCTTCCGCTCGATCCCGCAGCGCGACGTCAAGCCGCTCGCCAAGGAACTGATCGCGCGCTTCGGCTCCTTCGCCGAGGTGCTGGGCGCGCCGGCGGCCCGTCTGACCGAGATCAAGGGCGTCGGCGAGGGCGTCGCGCTTGATCTGAAGATCGTCGAGGCCGCGCTGCAGCGCATGGCCAAGGGCGCCGTGACCCGGCGCACCGTGCTCTCTTCATGGTCGGCAGTGCTGGACTATTGCCGCACGACCATGGCCTTCGCCGAGCGCGAGCAGTTCCGCCTGCTTTTCCTCGACAAGAAGAATGCCGTCATCGCCGACGAGGTGCAGCAGACCGGCACCGTCGACCACACTCCGGTCTATCCGCGCGAGGTGGTGCGGCGCGCGCTTGAACTTTCGGCCTCGGCGATCATCCTCGTCCACAACCACCCTTCGGGCGACCCGACACCCTCGGGCGCGGACGTGAAGATGACCCGCGAACTCGTTGATATCGCGAAGCCTCTGGGCATCGCGATCCACGACCATGTCATCGTTGGTCGCGACGGACATGCGAGCTTCCGCGGCCTCGGCCTGATCTGAAGCGACCTCCCCCCTCAGCCGCCCAAGAATGAGGCAGCTCCGCCAAAGGGCGTGGCATCAGCCCCCTTTCCGAACGCGCGCGAATAGGCATAGGCTGCTGAAAATGGGGAAAGAAGGCTGCATGGTCGCGTTCGATGAGATGACGGGGTTGGGAGGCGATGTCAGGCAGGCCTATACGGCGCTCGACCGCTGGTTGAAGGAGGCGCCCGCCGACATGCTGGCGCTGCGGCGCAGCCAGGCTGAACTCTTCTTCCGGCGCATCGGCATCACCTTCGCCGTCTATGGCGACGAGGAATCGACCGAGCGGCTGATCCCCTTCGACATCATCCCCCGCGTCCTGACCAAGCCGGAATGGACCAAGCTCGAGGCCGGCCTGCGCCAGCGCGTCACCGCGCTCAACATGTTCCTGGCCGATGTCTACGGACCGAAGGAATGCATCAAGGCCGGCGTCATTCCGGCCGACCTCGTCTACCGCAACGCCTGCTACCAGCTCGAGATGGTGGATTTCCAGGTGCCGCACGGCATCTACTGCCACATCGCCGGCATCGACATCGTCCGCGTCGACGCCGACACCTTCTATGTGCTGGAGGACAATGCGCGCACGCCGTCCGGCGTCTCCTACATGATGGAGAACCGCGAGGTGATGCTGCGGCTCTTCCCGGAGCTCTTCGCCACCCACCGCGTCGCGCCGGTCGACAACTACCCCGACCAGCTGCTGGCGACGCTGCGCTCGGTCGCGCCGCGCTCCTCCTCGGCCGATCCCAACATCTGCCTGCTGACGCCGGGACAATACAATTCGGCCTTCTACGAGCATTCTTTCCTGGCCGACAAGCTCGGCGTCGAGCTCGTCGAGGGCTCGGACCTGCTGGTCAAGGACGACGTCGTCTACATGCGGACCACGCAGGGTCCCAAGCGCGTCGACGTGATCTACCGGCGCATCGACGACGACTTCATCGACCCGCTCGTCTTCCGCAGCGATTCCGTGCTGGGCGTGCCCGGCCTGATCGGCGCCTACAAGGCCGGCAATGTGACACTGGCCAATGCGGTCGGCACCGGCGTCGCCGACGACAAGGCCGTCTACAGCTACATGCCCGAGATCGTGAAGTTCTTCACCGGCGAGGAGCCGATCCTGAAGAACGTACCGACCTGGCGCTGCCGCGAGCCTGAAGCCAACGCCTATGTGCTCGACAATCTGGAGCAGCTCGTCGTCAAGGAGGTCAACGGCTCGGGCGGCTACGGCATGCTCGTCGGCCCTCATGCCAACAAGGCGCAGCTCGAGACCTTCCGCCGCAAGCTCAAGGCTCAGCCGGAGGGATTCATCGCCCAGCCGACGCTGGCGCTCTCGACCTGCCCGACCTTCGTGGCGTCGGGCGTGGCGCCCCGCCATGTCGATCTGCGGCCCTATGTGCTGTCGGGCGCCAACGGTATCTCCTGCGTGCCGGGCGGCCTGACCCGCGTTGCGCTGAAGGAGGGCTCCCTCGTCGTCAATTCCAGCCAGGGCGGCGGCACCAAGGATACCTGGGTTCTCGATGCCTGATCTCGCCAGCGGCTCCCTGTTCCAGCGTTCACCGGACACATCTCGCCTCATCGCCAGAAGGCCCGATCTGACTATGCTCTCGCGCACCGCCGACAGCCTCTACTGGGTCTCCCGCTATGTCGAGCGGGCCGAGTATCTCGCCCGCATCCTCGACGCGACGATGCGCCTGTCCAACCTGCCCTCCTCCTATGGCGGCGCCGGCAGCGAGTGGCAGAGCGCCGTCGCCACCGCCGGCTGCGACGAGGCCTTCGCCCAGGCCTATGGCGAGGCCAATGAGCGCAATGTCTGCGACTTCCTGACCTTCAGCCCCGACAACCCCTCCTCGATCCGCAACTGCCTGGCGCTGGCCCGCTCCAATGCGCGCGGGGTGCGTACCGCCCTGACATCGGAGATGTGGGATGCGCTGAACGGCGCCTGGCTCGAGCTGCAGCGCTTCGAGAAGAAGCGCATGGATCGCGAGGAATTCGCCCGCTTCCTCGAATGGGTGAAGAACGTCTCGCTGGTCTTCGACGGCTCGGCCTACCGGACCATGCTGCGAGACGACGGCTACTGGTTCTCGCGGCTCGGCGTCTATGTCGAGCGGGCCGACAACACCGCCCGCATCCTCGACGTGAAATACCATGTTCTTCTGCCTGCAAATGAGCAGGTCGGCGGCTCGCTCGACTATTTCCAGTGGACCACGGTGCTGCGCGAGGTCTCGGCGCTGACCGCCTATCACTGGGTCTATCGCGAGGCCGTGAAGCCGCTTCTGATCGCCGACCTTTTGATCCTCAACCGGCGCATGCCGCGCTCGCTCGCTGCCTGCTACGAGAACATCTCGCGCTTCCTCGACCTGCTGGGCGATTCCTACGGCCGCCAGGGCCCGGCCCAGCGCCAGGCACGCAAGACACTCGCCAATCTATCGAGCACCAGCATCGACGACATCTTCCAGCACGGGCTGCACGAGTTCATCTCGGACTTCATCACCGAGAACAACCGCCTCGGCGGCACCATCTTCGAGCAGTATCTGCAATGAGCCGGCGCGGCATCCGCCTCGCGCGGCTGCCGCAGCCAAGAAGACCCTTTGAGAAGGCCCCGACGCGTCGGTTAGCGATTGTCCATGCGGATCAGGATTTCCCACTCGATCGGCTACGCCTATGCCGAGCCGGCACGGCACATCACGCAAATCCTGCGGCTGACGCCGCGCGACCATGACGGCCAGCACGTCATGTCGTGGCGCATCGAGCCGACCATCGATGGCCGGTTGCGCATGACGCAGGACGCTTTCGGCAATGTCGTGCACACCTTCTCGGCCGATGGCCCGATCGCCGAGATGGCGATCCGCGTCGAGGGGTTGATTGAGACCGTCGATCTCGCCGGCATCGTGCGCGGCGTCCCCGAGCGCGTGCCGGTCGACGTTTTCCGCCGCGACACGCTGCTTACGACACCCGACGCTGCGCTACGCGAGTTCGCGGAGGAGGTCACGCGCGGCGACGCCACCCCCCTGTCGCGGATGCACGCGCTGATGGAGGCGCTGCACGAGAAGATGCCCTGCATCGAGACCGGCCAGCGCACCGGGATCGGCGCCGCGGCCGCCTTCGCTGCGGGCGAAGGGATTCCGCAGGACGTCGCCCATGTCTTCATGACCTGCGCACGCCATCTCGATGTGCCCGCCCGCTACGTCTCCGGCTATGTCGCCCAGTCCGACGCCCTGCCCCACGCCAACGGCGCCCATGCCTGGGCCGAGGTCCATCTCGAGGATTTTGGCTGGATCGGCTTCGACCCTGCGAATGGTCTCTGCCCGATCGACACCCATGTCCGCGTCGCCGCCGGCCTGGACTATGCCGACGCCGCCCCGGTCCGCGGGGCCCGCAAGGGCGGTGACGGCGAGGCGCTGGCCGTACGCGTCAGCGCCCGTGACGCCGGGGCGCGTGCCGCCAACCAGTGAGGCGCCCGCGCTCCGCCCGCTGACGACTCGCCCCTGCGCGCGCGATGTGCGACGACAGCGCCCGACCCGTTTCAGCCAGGACCAGACCCGTGACCTATTGCGCCGGAATCCTCGTGCAGGACGGTCTCGTCATGATCGCCGACACCCGCACCAATGCCGGGCTCGACGACATTTCGACCTTCCGCAAGCTTCACGTCTTCTCCTGGCCGGGCGACCGGACCTTCGGATTGATGACGGCCGGCAATCTCTCGGTCACGCAGTCGGTCATCAGCCTGTTGCATGAGGGCCTGCCGAATCCGGAGACGGGCGAAAGCGACACGTTGCTGGGCGCGACCTCGATGTTCCGCGCCGCGCAACTCGTTGGCCGGGCCATCCGCCATGTCCGCGCCGAGGACGGCCCGGCCCTGAAGGAGGCCGGCGTCAAATTCGAGGTCACGATGCTGTTCGGCGGACAGATCAAGGGGCAGCCGATGCGGCTGTTCATGATCTACGGTGCCGGCAATTTTATCGAATGCGGCACGGATGCCCCCTTCCTCCAGATCGGCGAGCACAAATACGGCAAGCCGATCCTCGACCGTGCCATCACCTACCGGACGCATCTCTACGACGCGCTCAAGGTCGGCCTGATCTCGATGGATTCGACCATGCGCTCCAATCTCGGCGTCGGCCTCCCGATCGACCTATTGGTGATGCGGCGCGACGCCGATGAGCCGGAGCTGACGCGGCGCATCGAGGCGGGAGAACCCTATTTCCATGATCTGCGCGAGCGCTGGTCGGCGGCGTTGCGCGCAGCCCACACGGCAATCCCCCGCCCACCCTACGAGCCGCGCAAGGATTGACGCTCTGGGATCGAGATAGCTCGACGCTGCGCAGCCGCGTCAACGGGATATCAAGACATCACTGACATGGTCCGGTTTGATGTGACCGGTCCAGGACCTCTGATGTCGTCGCCTTCCGTCGGGAAATTGACCAACGCGGATGCATCCGCACGGATGCTGAAGAGTTCGGTCGCGACGCTGGCTTTCGCGTTCGTCATGGTCATGGCTGCGGCGGTGCTGGTCGTCCTGGCCATCACCCGCGACGCCAACCGGCTCGAGGCCGAGCGGCAGCGTGACCGGATCGAGGCCGCCATCGAGAGCCAGGTCCGTCTGCGCGAGCTGCGCTTCCAGAGCCTTGCGGCCGCCGGCGACCTGCAGAGCGCCTTCACGGGCTCCGATCCGCTCGCGGCCCTGCAGGACTCGCTCGCCCGTCTCGGCTCGCGCTTCCTCGAATTCGACGGCGCCTATGTCGTCTCGGAAACAGGACTCGTCTTCGCCGGCATCGAGGGTGACGGCGCGTCGGGCCAGACCGGCTATGACGGGCTGAAGCATTTCAGCCCGTCTTTGCCCGGGGGACCCGGCGGATCGCCACTGCACCGGCTGCCGGACATGCGCGGCGGGCCGGGCAAGACGTCCTGGTCGTTGACTCATGACGGCTTCGACACGCTCAGCGTGATGATGATCGATGTGCCGGCGCGGCAGGGCTCCCTCGCGCAACTGCTTGGGCCACTCAAGATCGTCGGCTATCGGCGTGTCACCAGCACCATGATGACGGAGCTGGCGCAGCGCTACCGCGTGTCCGACATCCGCATCGTCCGCGACATGCCAGCCGACCCGCTGGCCCGTCGCGCCATTCCGGCTCCCGACGGGGCCGCCCGCGCCTGGCTGAGCTGGACGCCGGACCGCCCGGGTGACGCCATGCTGCGCCAGTTCATCTGGGCGCTGGCCGGGGTCGGCCTGCTCTTTGGCGGCATCTTCGCTTTCGTCGTTCAGCGCCTGCGCGGCGCCGCCCATCAGATCGCCATCCGCGAGAGCCAGATCCAGCGCCTCGCCGGTCAGGACGAACTCTCGCTACTGCCCAACCGCCGGACCTTCGATCTGCGGCTCGATCAGGAACTCGCCCATCTCGGTCGCTCCGGCAAGGGCCTCGCGGTGATGCTGATCGATCTCGACCGCTTCAAGGCGGTGAACGACACCTATGGCCACACCGCGGGCGACGAACTCATCCGCCAGGTCGCGCAGCGCCTGACGCGCCTCGTGCGCAGCGGCGACACCGTCGCCCGCATCGGCGGCGACGAATTCGGCATCATCCAGACCCATGGCAACTTCCCGGCCGGCTGCGCGGCGCTGGGCGAGCGCATCCTCGAGGCGCTGACCGAACCCTTCGTCATCATGGGCGTCGCGACCACGATCGGCTGCTCGATCGGCATCGCCCTCGCACCGGAGGATGCCACCGACCGCGAAACGCTGCTGCGGCTCGCCGATACGGCGCTCTATCAGTCGAAGAACGGCGGCCGGAACCGCTACTCCTTCTTCGAGGCGCAGATGAACCGCACCCTCGCCCTCAAGCGAATGGTCGAGGAGGATCTGCGCCGCGCCATCGAGAACGACGAATTGCTGCTGCACTACCAGCCGCAGGTCTCGATCGATGGCGCCACCATCGTCGGCGTCGAGGCGCTGGTGCGCTGGAACCATCCCGAACATGGCATGGTCCCGCCGGCCGAGTTCATCGGCATCGCCGAGGAACGCGGATTGATCGTGCCGCTGAGCGAATGGGTCCTGCGGCAGGCCTGCCAGGAAGCGAAGCGCTGGGACGGCATCCGTCTCGCCGTCAACGTCTCGCCGATCCAGTTCCGCCACAAGGATTTCGTCGCCAACGTCATTCGCGTTCTCGACGAGACCGGCTTCGAACCGGCCCGGCTCGAGCTGGAACTGACAGAAGGCGTCGTCGTCGACGACGCCGACGCCGCAGAAGCAGCGATGATGGATCTGCGTGCCCATGGCGTCGGCCTGGCGCTGGATGATTTCGGCACCGGCTACTCGAGCCTGATCTATCTGCGGCGCTTCGCCTTCGACAAGATCAAGATCGACCGCTCCTTCCTGGAATACATGGAGACGACCGGCGAATCCGCCATCCTCGTTCACTCCATCGCCCATCTCGGCCGCGCGCTCGGCCTGCGCGTCTGCGCCGAAGGGGTCGAGACGGCCGAGCAGCACCGCTTCCTGCAGGCGATCGGCTGCCACGAACTGCAGGGCTTCTTGTTCTCCAAGGGCGTCACAGCGGACGAGATCGACGCGCTGCTGGCTCAGGAGAAGCCCTTCGCCACCACGCTGGCCGCAGCCTGAGGCCCGGCGGCGGGCAGCAAGCCGTCGCGGTCAGAAGAACAGTTCGTGGATGCCGCTGAAGATCGCATAGGCGAAGCCGGCGCTGAGCACGAGGCCGAGAGCCCCGCAGACGGCCCCGACGATGATCAACAGCCCGTCCCGCTCGACCAGGCCGAGCCCGACCAGACAGACCGCGAAGCCGAGCGGGATCTGCCCGATGAAGGGCGCTGCGACCACGAGCCCCAGCGCCAGGACGAGGATCAGCAGGCCGAGCACCGGAATGGCATGGGCGCTGCCCAGCACCGTCAGCCGCGGCCGCGAGACCCGCTCCAGCCGCATCATCAGCGGCACCGCCCGGTCGACCGCACGCGTCAACACCGGCTTGCCGATGCTGCGCGCGAGCAGGGTCGGCGGCAGCCAGGGCATCACGCGCCCGGTCAGCATCTGAAGCGCGACGAAGGCCAGCACCAGCCCGCAGACCAGCGGAATCGGCGGCGGCATCGGCAGGCAGTTCGGGAGGCCGAGCAGGACGACCAGGAGGGCATAGGCCCGGTCCTTCAGCGCCGCGACGATCGAACCGACCGCGACACGGTCCCCCGGCAACGCCGCCAGTGCGAGCAGGATTCCGGAGGTGCGCAGCGGTGAGGACAAGAGGGCGGGCCGGGCCGTGACAGGACGAGCGGCCTAGCACGCGCCCCGCCTCCGCGCCAAGCCGCGCCGGCGCAGCCGTTCAATGCAGCGTCAGCACGCCCCGTACATGGACGATCTCGGCCGGGCGGATCAGGCGCTCATGCGCCACGGTCACCGAATGCAGCGGACCTTCCAGTTCGCGCTTCCAGAAATCCAGAAACGCCTGCAGCACGGGGAAGCGCGGCGCGAGATCGTAGTTCTGCCAGATATAGCTCTGCAGGATATGGCGGTGATCCGGCATCCGGTAAAGGATCGTCGCGGTCGTCAGGCCGTATCCGGCCAGTTGGCGTATGAAGTCGGTATCGGTCATCTGCCGTTTCTCCACTTCGACAGCGGTGAAAGCTTAGCCGGGCCCGATGACGAGGCTGCGCCCGCTTGGTTAAGAAAAGCTTGCAACCCCCGGTCGGCCCTGCTGCAATCGCGCTCGGCGCGGGCTGGGGCAGCCCGCCTCGGGGGTGGCGTGCGTGGCGTATGGGTGGGGGCTCGCCTGGGCGGTGCCGCTGGTCGCCGTCCTGACGGCGGGTCCGGCCGGAGGCGTTTTCGCCCAGGAGGCCGAGACCGAGGCCGAAGCCGAGGAGCGCGCCGCCCTCTCCACCGTCCTGTTCGGCTCGCTCGAGGCGGGGCCGGCCAAGACCTTCGTCTCGCTCGGCATGAAGAAGGCGCTGACCGGCTCCCTCTCCGGCAGCGGCTTTCGCACGCTCCTCAAGGTGGGTGGCGCGCAGGAGCAGGCGCAGCGGCAGCGCCCCCATGGCGTTGCCTACAAGAGCGAGTCACAGGCCCTGATCGGCTATGAATGGCGGATCGGCGACACATTCCTGTCGCTCTATGCCGGCTCCGACCACGAGGGCGAGCAACGCGAACTGCGCAACGGATTGCTCTACCGCAACCGCTATGGCGCCCGGATCCAGGGCGACCTCTGGATGACGCCGCAGCCGGGCACGATGCTGCACGCCGGCGCCTATGCCTCGACGCTCGACCACAGGCGCTGGGGCCGTGTTGCGCCGGGCTGGCTGTTGCCGAGGGGCTGGCTGTCGCAGGATGTCTATGCCGGGCCGGAGGTCGAGGCCTACCGCGCCGGCGACTACACCAAGCTGAGGCTCGGC
Organism: Methylobacterium sp. CCH7-A2; assembly: GCF_001557075.1. Classification (NCBI taxonomy): domain Bacteria; kingdom Pseudomonadati; phylum Pseudomonadota; class Alphaproteobacteria; order Hyphomicrobiales; family Methylobacteriaceae; genus Methylobacterium; species Methylobacterium sp. CCH7-A2. The sequence continues at coordinate 5,814 of NZ_LSKN01000019.1, read as the reverse complement.
CTGCATCTGACCGGCTTGCGCCTCTTCGGCGTCGTCTGGCGCCTCTCGGGGGGCTGGCAGCGCACGAGCGACCGCCCATCCGAAGCCTATGCCACGCTAGGCGTCCACTGGTTGCGCTGACTCGCGCCGACCCTACCCTTTGGTTCGCAACGTCGAGCGCCCGCCATCGACGCCGACGATCTGGCCGGTGATCCAGGAGGCCTCGTCACAGGCGAGCAGGGCGGCCAGCGGCGCGATATCAGCCGGCTCGCCGAGGCGCTGCAGCGGGTGCAGATCGGCGATCGCCTTCGCCATCGCCTCGTTGCCGGTGAGCGCGGCGGCGAGCGGCGTGCGTGTCAGCGAGGGTGCAATGCAGTTCACCCGAATGCGGGGCGCGAGTTCGGCCGCGAGCGCCAGCGTCAGCCCCTCGATGGCGCCCTTCGCCATCGCGACAGAGGCATGCGCCGCGAAGCCCTGCGCGACCGCCACCGTCGAGAACAGCACGATCCCGGCCGTCCCCTCCGCCTGCTTCAGATGCGGCAGGGCGGCTTGAATCGCTTTGACAGCCCCGAGCGCGTTGACGCTGAAATCCTTGAGAAAATCAGCCTCGCTCAGGCGCGCGACGGGCTTCAGGTTGATGGTGCCCACGGCATAGACCAGCCCCTTGAGCGCACCGCCACTGGCGGCCTCCTGAGTGGCCCGCGCAAAAGTCTCGTCCTCGCCGACATCGCCCGCCGTGAAGCTCCCGCCCAGTTCGCCGGCCAGAGCCTCGAGCCGCGCGGCGTCGCGACCGACCAGATGCACCCCGAGCCCCTTGGCCCGGACGGCGCGCGCCACGGCGGAGCCGATGCCGCCGCTGCCGCCATAGATCAGGATCGTGTCGCTCATGCCGCTGCTCCAGAAGACTCGTCGCAGCGTATACGTCCGTGCAGTCCCCTCTGGACCAGCGCAGCAGGAGCATCCCCGCATGCCCAAGCCGATCCGCAAGGGAGATCTGCCCCAGAAGCCCTGTCTGGCCTGCGGCCGCCCCTTCGCCTGGCGCAAGAAATGGGCTCGCGTCTGGGACGAGGTCAAATACTGCTCCGAGCGCTGCCGGCGGGAGCGCAAGCCGCAGGCAGGATCAGAGAGCGACAGCCGGCGCGACGTCGGCTAGAGCAGAGGCGCGTCCTCCAAACGCGGGCTCGCAAGGCAGCCGTCAAGGCTGTGGCTCCCTGGCAACCACCGCCTGTGCGTCCTCAAGATTCCGTGCGATCCACCGCCGCCAGCGCCTCGGGCGTGTCGATGTCGAGCGCGATGGCGGGGTCGTCGAGCGGCACCTCGACGATCTGCTCGCCTGCCGCGTCGAGCAGGCGCCGCGCGCCCTGGTCGCCGGTGAGCTGGGCCACCTCCGCGAACAGGGCACGCGCCAGCAGCACCGGGTTCCCGCGCTGGCCGAGCAGCGTCGGCACCACGGCCTTCGCCTCACCCTGTTCGGCGAAGACCTGAGCGAGGCGGTCGATCACCTGCGGGGTCACGTTCGGCATGTCGCCGAGCGAGACCACGACGCCCGCCGCCGCTTCCGGCAGCGCCGCGAGACCGACCCGGACGGAGCTGGCAAGCCCGCTGGCGAAATCGGGATTGTGCACGAGCGTGACGTCGAGCCCCGCGAGCGCGGCCGCGACCTCCTCCCGCTCATGCCCGGTTACGACGATGACCGGGCTGGCGACCGAGGCGAGCTGCGCCTCGACGGCATGGCGCAGCATCGGTTGGCCGCGCACCGGCTCCAGCAGCTTGTTGCGCGTACCCATCCGGGTCGAGCGGCCCGCCGCCAGCACCAGCCCTGCGACGGGGGCGCTTTCCAACCGGTCCGGCGCCCGCGGTTGCGGCCGCGAGACGATCTCCATCAGGAGCCCGCCGACGCCCATGCGCTGGATCTCGGCACGGCCGACGGGGAGGCCGGCGAGGCAGCGCTGCAGCACCCAGTCGAAGCCGTTTTCCTTGGGCGAGCGCGCACAGCCCGGCGCGCCGATCACGGGTTTGCCGCCGATCTCGCCGATCAGCAGCAGATTGCCGGGATCGACCGGCATGCCCAGATGCTCGATCCGCCCGCCCGCCGCCAGCAGGGCCTGCGGGATGACGTCGCGCCGGTCGGTGATCGCGGACGCCCCGAACACGACGACGAGGTCCGCCGTCTCCGCTTGCGCCGCGATCTCCTGCGCCAGCGGCGCCTCCTGATGCGGCACGCGCCGGTCGGTGGCCACCGTCGCCTGCGCCGGCGCGAGCCGCTCGGTCATGACCCGCAGCGTCTTGTCGATAACGGAGGGCTTCAGCCCCGGCAGCAGTGTCGAGATCACGGCCACGCGCAGCGGTTTGTAGGGCGCGACCGCCAGCGGCTTGAGCCCCTCCAGCGCGGCCAGCGCCTGCTCGACCTGCACCGCCGGCAGGCCATAGGGAATGATCTTGACCGTGCCGACCATCTCGCCCGCAACGACCGCCTTCAGGGCGGGAAGCGTCGCCACCGTGATCGCCTCGTCGATGCAGTTGAGCCCGTTGATCGCGGCCGCATCGATGGTGAGCACGCCCGCCGCCGCTGCGAAGAGATTGACGCGGCCGGTGAAGGCGGCCTCGGTGACGATGCCGCGCCCGGCGAGCGCTGCCGCAAGCCGCGTCGCGGCCTCGTTCTCGCCGATGTCGCCGGCCTCCAGCCGCACCGCGACGAGTTCGGAAAGCCCCGCCTCGGCCAGCCGGGCGACGTCCTCCGCTGTCAGCGTCGTTCCCTTTTTCAGTACCACACCGCCGGCGCGCACCGTGTGGGCGGCGATGCAGCCTTCCGCCTCGCTGACAGGAACGGGGCCGAACTTCATGCCGGCGCCCGGCGCGGTCCGCGCAGCGTCTTGACGATCTCGCCGAGAATGGCGAGCGCGATCTCGGCTGGCGAGACGGCGCCGATATCGAGCCCGATCGGCGCGTGGATGCGCTGCGTCGCGGTCTCGTCGAAACCCACGGCCGCGAGGCGCTCGAGCCGGCGCCCATGTGTCTTCCGACTGCCGAGCGCGCCGATGTAGAAGCAGGCCGAGCGCAGCGCCGCCTCCAGCGCCGGGTCGTCGATCTTGGGATCATGCGTCAGCGCGACGAAGGCGGTGTAGCCGTCGAGCCTCAGGCTCGCCAGCGCCTCATCCGGCCAGTCGGTCAGCAGCCGCACGCCGGGGAAACGCTCCGGCGTGGCGAAGGCCGTGCGCGGATCAACGATGACGAGGTCGAGATCGAGCAGCTTGGCCATCGGTGCCATCGCCTGCGAGATATGGACCGCCCCGGTGACGACGACGCGCGGCGGCGGCGCCTGCACGGTCAGGAAGAACGCCTTGCCGTCCGCCTCGACCAGCGCGCTCTTGCCCATGCGCAACTGCTTCTCCAGCACCTCTGCGAGCGGATCGGCCGCCAGATCGGCGGCCTTGACCAGGCGCTGCGCCCCGCTCTCCACGTCGGTGACGAGGATGGTGGCGCGCCGCGCCGCGCGCTCGGCATTGAGCGTCGAAAGGATGGCCAGATCCATCGCGTCAGCCCTTGTCCGTCGCGAGCTTCACGCCGAGACCGATCATCAGCGAGCCACCGATCCAGCGGCCAAAGGCGAAGCCGGCCTTGGTCTGCTTCATTCGCCTGACGACGGCGGAGGCGCCCAGCACGGTGACGAAATCGGCCGAGGAAAAGGCGAAGTTGACGATCGTGCCGAGGATCAGGAACTGCACCCAGACCGGGAAGGACGCGGCCGGGTCGACGAACTGCGGCAGCAGCGCGATGAAGAACAGCGCCACCTTGGGGTTCAGCACCTCGACGATCAGGGAATCGATCAGGGCGCGCTTCACGGTCTTCGGGGGCACCACGGGCGCGTCCTCGGCCACCAGCCGCGAGCGGATCATGCCGATGCCGAGCCAGACGAGATAGAAGGCGCCGGCGATCTTCACCGCAAAATAGAGCTCCGGCACATGCTTGAACACGGCCGAGAGGCCGAAGGCGGCGGCGAAGACATGCAGGTAGCAGCCGAGATGGATGCCGAGCATCGCCATGAAGCCGGCCTTGCGGCCATGCGAGATCGTCTGCGCCGCGGTGTAGAGCAGCGCGGGTCCCGGAAAATAGGCGACGAGGATCGTCAGCGTCGCGAAGGCCAGCAGCGTATCCCAGGAGGCCATCAGTTCACCTTTTCGATATAAACCCGGATGCGCCCGCCGCAGGAGAGCCCGACCTTCCAAGCGGTCTCGTCGGCGACGCCGAAGTCCAGCGTGCGCGGCTGGCCCTGCGCGATGACGTCGACCGCCTCCTCGACCACGGCGCCCTCGACGCAGCCGCCGGAGACCGAGCCGAGGAAATTGCCCTCCCCGTCGATGACGAGATGCGAGCCGACCGGGCGCGGCGCGGAGCCCCAGGTCTCGATCACGGTGGCGAGCGCGACCGAGCGGCCGTCGCGCGCCCAGGCCTCGGCCGTCGCGAGGATGTCGGTGTCGGTGCTGATCATGGCTGGATCGTCCTCATTCGCGCGCACCCGGACCGGACCCGTCGCGATGGCAGTGTGATCGAGAGATCATGCCTCAGCCCGCCTTCTTCAACCACGCCCGCGGATCGCTGGCCCGCTGCGCGTCCGGAGAAAGTGCAGCGCAGAGATCGGCCATCGCCGCGAGATTGTGGATCGGCCGGAAGGAATCGACATGCGGCAGCATCGCGCGGATGCCGCTGGCGCGCGCCTCGAATCCGTCGAAGCGCAGCAGCGGGTTGAGCCAGACCAGCTGCCGGCAGGAGCGGTGCAGCCGGTCCATCTCGAAGGGCAGTTCCCCATCAAGATGCCGCTCCAGCCCGTCGGTGAAGAGCAGCACGATCGCCCCGCCCCCGAGCACCCGGCGCGACCAGACCCGGTTGAAAGCGTGCAGCGCCGTCGAGATGCGCGTTCCGCCCTCCCAGTCCGGCGCCGCCCTGCCCGCCAGCGCAAGCGCCTCGTCGGGGTCGCGGGCCCGCAGCGAGCGGGTGATGTTGGTCAGCCGCGTGCCGAAGACGAAGGAATGCACGCGCCGGCGCTTCTCCGTCACAGCGTGCAGGAAATGCAGGAAGATGCGCGAATACTCGGCCATCGAACCGGAGATGTCGACGAGCGCCACGATCGGCGGATGCACCTGCGCCGGCTCGCGGAAGGCGAGCTCGATCATCCCGCCTCCGCCCCGCAGCGAGCGCCGGAAGGTCCGGCGCGGATCGATGCGGCCACCCCGCGCCGCCGGCTGAAAGCGCCGCGTCGCGACGAGGTCGTCCGGCAGGCGCAACTCGGCGATCAACTTCTTGGCGCGGGCGATCTCGGCGGCGCTCATCTGGGCGAAATCGCGCGATTTCAGCGTCTCGCGGTCGGACACCGTCAGCCGCGCCGTCAGCTCGGTCAGCTCGACCGGCGCTTCTTCCTCGCGCTTGGGCGGGGCGAAGGCCTCGGCCGCACGCAGCGCGCCAGCCTCCTCCTTCTGCGGCGCGGAGTCGGCGCCGGGCGAGACCGGCGACATCTGCGCCATGATCTTCTCGATCAGGTTGCGCCGCCGCCAGAACAGCCGGAAGGCCTGATCGTAGACGGCGCTGTCCTCATGCCGCTTCACAAAGATGGCATGCAGCGCCCAATAGACGTCCTCGCGCCCGCCCAGCGCCCCCTCGCCCAGGGCCTCGACCGCCTCCACCACCGCGCCGGGCCCGACGCGCAGGCCCGCGATCCGCAGCGCGCGGGCGAAATAGGCGACGTTTTCCGCTAGCTTGCCGGTCATGGCTGACCGCGGCGCACACTTCCCTTCTCCCGGATGGGAGAAGGTGGCGCGGAGCGCCGGATGAGGGCCTGCC
>NZ_LSKN01000214.1:0-1127 GCF_001557075.1 Methylobacterium sp. CCH7-A2 | reverse complement strand
TTTGGTGATCGAGCCAGGAGGACAGCATGGCCATTGAGGACGATGCGAAGGCCCGCGCGGTGGTCGGCGGCGTGGACACGCACAAGGATCTGCACGTCGCAGCCGTCGTCGATGAGCAGGATCGCGTTCTCGAGACGCGATCGTTCGCCACCACGCGGCAGGGGTATCGACAGATGCTCGCCTGGATGCGGTCCTTCGGCGACCTCCAGCGCATCGGCGTCGAGTCGACCGGCAGCTATGGCGCGGGCCTGTTGCGCTTCATGCAGCAGGCCGGTGTAACCGTTCTGGAGGTGACGGCTCCCGATCGGCAAGATCGCCGGAAGCGCGGCAAGAACGATGATCTCGACGCGCAGAATGCCGCGCACGCCGCCTTTGCAGGTAATCGAACCGTCACGCCGCGCAGCCGCGATGGAATGATCGAAGCGCTGCGTGTCCTTGTCGCCTGCCGCAAGACGGCGGTGACGGCGCGACGGATTGCGCTGCAGATGATCCACAACACGATCGTCGCGGCGCCAGACGGACTGCGCGATCTGCTGCGCGACATGACCCGAATGCAGCTCGTTCGAACTCTGGCTGCATGGCGCCCTGATCTGACGAGCTACCGCGAGATCGAGGCTGCTTATCGGATAGCGCTCAAATCGCTTGCCCGCCGATATCTCGAACTGCACGACGAGATCGCGGACCTCGATACCATGATCGCCGCCATCGTCGACGAGCTGGCGCCCAATCTCGTGACGCGCAACTCGATCGGTCACACCGGCGCCGCACAGCTGTTGCTCACCGCCGGCGGCAATCCCGACCGCATGCGATCAGAAGCCAGCTTCGCCGCCCTCTGCGGCGTCAGTCCTGTTCCCGCATCTTCCGGCAAGACGGTCCGACATCGCCTGAACCGTGGCGGCGATCGCGCAGCCAACAGCGCGTTGCACATCATCGCCATCGGGAGATTGCGCACCGACCAGAAGACGAAGGATTACGTCGCTCGCCGCGTCGCCGAGGGTCATTCCAAGCTCGACGCCATACGGGCTATCAAGCGCTACCTTGCTCGCGAGGTCTTCGCCCTCATCATGCAGCGCCAGAAGGAAATCAACGCGACACGTATCGCTGCTTGACAAACAGAAGGGCGTCCA
>NZ_LSKN01000213.1:0-974 GCF_001557075.1 Methylobacterium sp. CCH7-A2 | reverse complement strand
CATGACGATGGCGGCGTCGATCATGGCGCCGACCGCGATGGCGATGCCGCCCAGGCTCATGATGTTGGAGCCCAGCCCCAGCGCCTTCATCGCCGCGAACGCGATCAGGATGCCGACAGGCAGCATGAGGATCGCCACCAGCGCGCTGCGCAGATGCAGGAGGAAGACGATGCAGACCAACGCGACGATGACGCTCTCCTCGATCAGCGTCAACTTGAGCGTCTCGATCGCGCGCTCGATCAGGTGCGAGCGGTCGTAGACCGGCACGATCTCGGCCCCGCCCGGCAAGGTCGCTGCGATCTCTGCGAGCCTCGCCTTGGCGCGCTCGATCACGCCGAGCGCGTTCGCCCCTAAGCGCTGCAGCACGATGCCGCTGGCGACCTCGCCCTCGCCGTTGAGTTCGGTGATGCCGCGCCGCTCGTCGGGACCGAGCTCGACTCTCGCGACGTCGGCGAGCCTGAGCGGCGCGCCGCGCTCGGTCCGGAGCACGATGTTCTCGATATCGGCGATCGACTTGAGATAACCGCGCCCGCGCACCACGAACTCGAACTCGGCGAGCTCGACGGTGCGGCCGCCGACATCCATGTTGCTGTTGCGCACGGCCTCGCGAAGGGTCGCCAGCGACACGCCTTGCGCCCGCAGCCGCACCGGGTCGACCACGATCGCATATTGCTTGACGAAGCCGCCGACGCTGGCGACCTCGGCTACGCCCTCCGCGCGCGACGCGGCGAAGCGCACCGACCAGTCCTGGACCGAGCGCAACTCGGATAGCGTCATGTCCTTGGCCATGACGGCGTATTGGTAGACCCAGCCGACGCCGGTGGCGTCGGGTCCCAATGTCGGCGAGACGCCGGCGGGAAGCCGGCGGGCGGCGGCGTTGAGATATTCGAGCACGCGCGAGCGCGCCCAGTACGGGTCCGTGCCGTCCTCGAAGATGACGTAGACGAAGGAGACGCCGAAGAAGGAGAAGCCGC
>NZ_LSKN01000212.1:0-6545 GCF_001557075.1 Methylobacterium sp. CCH7-A2 | reverse complement strand
AGACCGCGACCGATCCGGCCCCGACCGAGATGTTCGAGACCATCATCAACCTGAAGCCTCAGGAGCAGTGGCGCGCCGGCGTCACATCCGACACGCTCAGGGCCGAGATGGACAAGGCGCTGCAGTTCCCGGGCATCTCCAACGCCTGGACGCAGCCGATCCGCGCCCGCATCGACATGCTGGCGACCGGCATCCGCACCCCGATCGGCGTCAAGGTTTTTGGCGACGACCTGACCAAAATGGAAGGCGTCTCGCGCCAGATCGAGACCGTGCTCAAGAACGTGCCCGGCACCACCAGCGCCTATGCCGAGCGCGTCATCGGCGGCTACTTCCTCGACATCGTGCCGGACCGGATCGCGCTCGGACGCTACGGGCTCTCGGTCGGCGACGTGCAGGGCGCGGTCACGATGGCGCTGGGTGGCGAGACCGTCACCACGACGGTCGAGGGCCGCGAGCGCTACGGCGTCACCATCCGCTATCCGCGCGACCTGCGCTCGGATCCGCAGGCGATCGCGCGCGAGGTCCAGGTGACGATGCCGTCGGGCGGTTCGGTGCCGCTGGGCGAGGTCGCGACGATCGAGCGCAAGCGCGGCGCGACCACGATCCGCACCGAGAACGGCCAGCTCGCGATCTACATCTTCGTCGACATCGCCGGGCGCGATCTCGGCGGCTATGTCCGCGAGGCGCAAGGTGCGATCGCGCAGGCCGTCCAGCTTCCGGCCGGCTACCGCGTCGCCTGGAGCGGCCAGTTCGAATATCTCGAGCGGGCCGAGGCGCGGCTGAAGATCGTCGTTCCGGTGACGCTCGCGATCATCTTCCTGCTGCTCTACCTCAACTTCCGCCGGCTGACCGAGACGCTCATCGTCATGCTGTCGCTGCCCTTCGCGCTGGTCGGCGGAATCTGGCTGCTCTGGTGGCAGGGCTTCAACATGTCGGTGGCGGTCGCGGTCGGCTTCATCGCGCTCGCGGGCGTCGCGGCCGAGACCGGCGTGATCATGCTGATCTATCTCGACCAGGCCCTGAAGGAGGTGCGGGCGCGCTGCGCGGCGGAAGGACGAGCCTTCACCCGCGCCGATCTTCGCGACGCGATCATGCTCGGCGCGGTCGAGCGGCTTCGGCCAAAAATCATGACCGTGATCGCGATCATGGCGGGCCTGCTGCCGATCCTCTGGAACACCGGCACGGGCTCGGAGGTGATGCAGCGCATTGCCACCCCGATGATCGGCGGCATGGTCTCCTCGACCGTGCTGACGCTGTTGGTGATCCCGGCGATCTACGGGCTGGTCAAGGGCTGGGGGCTGCCGGCGGCGGCTGGGCTGTCCGGCCGTCATCCGACGGATGGCGGCGCCAATTCAGGCACGGTCGCCAGTTCGCCGATCGTGTCTGAGCCCGTCCAGTGAGCGATCAAGCGTCTTCAAGGCGGCGTCAGGCGACGACGCTTCGGGTCCGAGCATATCGAGCACGGGACATGGCGCGAGCGGCTCACTGGTGCAGCGCGCGACGGATGCGGCGAGGATACTCTCCAGCCTCGTCAGGTCTGCGAGCTTGCGACGCACCTCGGTGAGGTGCGTCGACGCGATGTCCTTGACCTCCGCGCAGGAGCCATGGCGGGGGTCGTTCAGGATCAGGAGGGCGCGAATCTCGTCGATGCTGAACCCCAGCTCGCGGCCTCGGCGAATGAAGGCCAGCCGCCTGACATGGGCGTCGTCGTAGACGCGATGGCCGCCCGACGTGCGCGGCGGCGCGGGCATCAGCCCGATAGTCTCATAGTAGCGGACCGTCTCGAGATTGACGCCTGCGGCTTGTGCAAGCTGTCCCGCGGCGATGCCTCGCGCCTTTGTGAGCATATGTGGCTTGATCCCGTAGTGGCTACGGGAGGCAGAGTGCCATGGATCGAAACGGAGCACCATTCATGTTCAGCGCGGAACTCGGAAAGTCGAGCACGACGGAGCCTCTCCCGGCGCCATCCACGCGCCTCCTGGCCGGGACGGGCGCGGTCGTTGGGATCGGCGCGCTGGTCGCATCCTCATGCTGCGTGCTGCCGATCGCGCTCGCGGGACTTGGAGCGACGGGGGCGGTCTTCAGCGGCCTTGCCTTCCTGGCCGATATCCGGCCGCTGCTTATTGCCGGCGCTGCGGGTATGCTGGCTCTCGGCTGGGCTTTTTTCTTCTGGCGAAGGCGCAGGCCGAGCTGTGATGGCGACACATGCGCCAAGCCAGGAACATCCCGCCGCACGATCGGACTGCTCGGCTTCGGCTCTCTGGTCGTCGGGCTGGCGCTCGTCTGGTCGCCCTATATCGAGCCGGCCCTGCTCAAGCTGACGCGGTGATCCTCATGCAGCTTGAATCGACTCTGACTTGTCCTCGCTGCGCCCATCAGGCGACTGAGACGATGCCGACGGACGCCTGCTGGTTTTTCTACGAATGCAAGAGCTGCGGAGTACTGCTGCGACCGCTTGAAGGCGATTGCTGCGTGTTCTGCTCTTATGGCGACGTGCCCTGTCCGCCGATTCAGGCCGCCAGCGATGGACAGCCGTCAGCGGCGGGCTGCTGTGCGCCTCGGATCGCGGCGCGAACCGGCTCCGGGGACGGATTTTAGGTCTGCGCCCAAGCGAGCTGTTTTCGGTTCGCGCCTGCCGGCCGACCCGCGTTCTCGCAGGCCGGCTGGAACCTCGTCAGCTCATGCGCTTGATCTCGGCATAGGCGCCTTTGGTGCGCAGGATGATGGTCACCGGCTTCGTGCCGCGGTTGCGCCAGAACCAGCCATGGCCGCCGTCGAATTCGGCGGTCAGCACGCCGGTATCGCCCGCTACCGCGCGGCCGGTCTTGTAGCTCTTCTCCTTGGCGCCGGGGCCGGGCGTGCCGTGCATGTCGTAGTTGACGACGCCGTCCTTGACGCTCCACTCGAAGGTGACCTTTGCGCCCTTGACCATGGTGAGCTTGTATTCGGTCCCCTTGGTCGGATCGAGCGTGATCACGGTCTCGTCGGTCTTCTCGGCCTGGGCGAGATCGAGCCGTTCGCCGGCCTGCGCAGGCGAGACGAGGAGCCCGGCCAGCGTGGTCAGCAGGCCGGAGCGCTGGTCCGGGGCCGGCGTCGCGGGGGCCGGTTGAATCGGCGTCGTGGAGAGGTCCTTCAGGCGGTCGGCCTCGGCTTCGGCTGCGAGCTGGGTCTTGATCTCGCCCATCTCGGTCAGCCTGAGCATGCGGCCGACGCCGGTGGGGTCGATCGCGTATTCGGCGGGCAGCACGATGGTCACGAGGATGCCGGCCGCCGCGACGATGGCGATGGCGGTCGAGCGCAGAAGCTGGGCGTTAGTCGGCAGTTCGGCGCGGGTCGGGATGTCGGTGTTGTACATGAGACGTGTGTCCTTGGGGTTCAGGAAACGAAATAGCCGGTGAGCTGGTAGCCGACGAGCACGAAGCCGGCGGTGAGCATCCAGACGTTTGCGGTGTAGGCATGACGCCAGAAGCTGGCCGTGCGCCGCCAGTAGCCCATGACGATCAGGATCATGCCGAGCGCCGTGAGCTGGCCGAGTTCGACGCCGACATTGAAGGCGAGCAGGTTCGGGATGAGCCCGTCCGGGGAGATCTGGTATTCCAGTATTTTGGTCGAGAGACCAAAACCATGGAACAGGCCGAAGATCAGCGTCGCCGCCTTGGTGTTCGGTTGGAAGCCAAGCCAGCGCTGGTAGGCGCCCATGTTGTCGAGCGCCTTGTAGACGACCGACAGCCCGATGATGGCGTCGATGAGGTAGCTGTTGATCCCGACGTTGAACTAGACGCCGAGCAGCATGGTCGTGGAGTGGCCGATCGCGAACAGGCTGACATAGAGCGCGATGTGCTTGAGGCGGTAGAGGAAGAAGATCACCCCGAACAGGAACAGGATGTGGTCGTAGCCCGTCACCATGTGCTTGGCGCCGAGATAGACGAACGGGAGCAGGTTCACCCCCGTGATCTCCTTGATGTAGCCCTTGTCGCCCTCGGCTACGGCGTGGGCCAGCGCCGCATCGATGCCCGGCATAACCAGGACGATCGCCAGTACGAGGGAAAGGAGCAGGCGCAAGGCTGCTTGTCGCAGCAGGCGCCGCCCTCCGGTGGAAGGTGGTTGCATGACTGATCCGATGGTTCGTCGTTGAAGGCTGCCGCGAGCGCGGCGCTGAGTTCAGGCGACGGCGGATCGAGGCGGGCGTTCCAGACCGCCGGGTCGCTCCGAGGCGGATCGCCGATGCTCGTGCCGGATCGGGGTCCGCACGAAGCGCGGCGTGCCGAGCTGGATCAGGCCGACGACATCCGCCGTCTCGTGGACATGGTCGGCGGTATTGTGCCCATGGACATGGCCTGGCAAGCGCTCGTCGGGCTCGCCCTCTTCATGGGCATGGCCGTGCTCGGCGATCGAAGCGGCGAGTTCCGCATGCCGTAAGACCTCGGCCTGCGCGATGGCGTAGGCGTTGTGCCCGGCAGAGACGTGCGCAGCCGAGAGCGTCATGCAGAGCGCCATCGCGAGGGCGATGACGAGGCTGAACCCGGCTCGAAGGCGGCGGCGCGACATGGGCAGAGCGTAGAGCCCTTCTTCTTGACGACAATTTGACTGGAGACGACGAACGACGAGTCACGTGACCGCATTGACGTATCCTACCCAGGAGGATACGGAAAGCCATGTCCGAGAGCCATCTCCACGCGACCCATCCCGCCATCGTCAAGCGGCTGAAGCGGGCCGACGGGCACCTGCGCAAGGTTATCGAGATGATCGAGGCCGGTCGTTCCTGCCTCGACATCGCCCAGCAATTGCAGGCTGTGGAGAGCGCGATCGGGCAGGCCAAGAAGACCCTGATCCAGGACCATCTCGACCACTGCCTCGACGAAGTCGTCGGGCCCTTGCCGCATAAGCAGCGCGAGGTGGTCGACGCCTTCAAGGCCATCGCGAAATACCTTTAGGGCCCACCCCATGCTGGCTATCCTCGCCAACCGGACCTATCGCCACCTCTTTCTCGCGCAGGTCATCGCGCTGGTCGGCACCGGCCTTGCGACGGTCGCGCTAGGTCTTCTCGCGTATGATCTCGCGGGTGCGAATGCGGGCATCGTGCTCGGCACAGCGCTGGCCATCAAGATGATCGCCTATGTCGGCGTCGCGCCGATCGCGTCCGCCTTCGCTGAGTGCCTGCCGCGCCGGAGCATGCTGGTGGGGCTCGATCTCGTTCGCGCGGCCGCGGCGCTGCTGCTGCCTTTCGTCACGGAGATCTGGCAGGTCTATATGCTGATCTTCGTGCTGCAGTCGGCCTCGGCCGCCTTCACGCCGACCTTCCAGGCGACGATTCCCGACATCCTGCCCGATGAGAAGGACTACACCCGGGCACTCTCGCTTTCGCGGCTGGCCTACGATCTGGAGAGCCTGCTGAGCCCGGCGCTAGCGGCGCTGCTGCTGACCGTGATCAGCTTCCACAACCTCTTCGCCGGCACGGTCATCGGCTTCATCGCCTCGGCCGCGCTGGTCGTGTCTGTCATTCTGCCGAACCCGAAGCCCGGCGAGCCGCGTGGCGTCTACGACCGCACCACGCGGGGCCTGCGGATTTACCTCGCGACGCCACGGCTGCGCGGGCTGCTGGCGCTGAGCCTCGCCGTCTCGGCGGCAGGCTCCATGGTCATCGTCAATACGGTGGTTCTGGTTCAGGCGACCTATGGCCTGACGCAGCAGGCGACCGCGCTCGCGCTGGCGATGTTCGGCGCGGGCTCGATGACGGCCGCCTTCGCGCTGCCGCGCCTGCTCGACCGCCTCGACGACCGCAGGCTGATGTTGATTGCCGGCGCTGCGCTTCCGGTCCTATTGATGCTGGGCACGCTGGTTCCCGGCTTTTCCGTCCTGCTGCCGCTCTGGTTCGCGCTCGGCTTCTCCTACAGCCTGACCCAGACGCCGTCGGGTCGCCTTTTGCGGCGCTCTGCCCATCCGGAGGATCGGCCGGCGCTGTTCGCCGCCCAATTCGCCCTCTCGCATGCCTGCTGGCTGATAACCTACCCGGCGGCGGGCTGGCTGGGCGCGACGATCGGCTTGCCCGCGACATTCGTGGCGATGGCGATCATCGCCGGGCTGGCGCTGGCGATCGCCTTGCGTGTCTGGCCGGCGGGCGATCCCGACGAGATCGAACACGAGCATCCCGGCCTCGAAGCCGACCATCCGCATCTGGCGGGTGCGGGCAGGCGGCATCGGCATGCCTTCGTGATCGACCGAAATCATCTTGCCTGGCCGACGCGCGGCTGAGCGGCTTGAGCATGGGCCCACTATCGGAAATCGTTCCTATTATCCGACATCTCGCCGCAGGCGAGACGCTGTTTGCGGCCGGGGACGAAACGCGCGGCTTCTTTATGGTGCGCACGGGACGCGTCAGGCTCGTGCGCTTCGGCGGCGATGGCCGTGAGACGGCGCTGTTCACCGCTGGGCCGGAAGAGCGCTTCGCCGAGGCCTCACTTTTCGCCGAGCGCTACCATTGCGACGCCATGGGGCTCTGTGGTCATTTCTACATTAATACACGCTAAGGGCATTTTGCAGGTGAC
>NZ_LSKN01000211.1:0-556 GCF_001557075.1 Methylobacterium sp. CCH7-A2 | reverse complement strand
GCTGGCCTATCTCGCCCGCTACACCCACCGCGTCGCCATCGCCAACAGCCGCATCATTGCCATGGACCGGAACGGGGTCACGTTCCGTTGGAACGACTATCGCGTCCGCTCCGCCGGCAAGGCCTGGCGCAAGACCATGACGCTGACGGCCTCCGAGTTCATCCGCCGCTTCCTGCTCCACGTCCGGCCCGACGGCTTCCACCGCATCCGCCACTACGGACTGCTCGCCTCCAGCCGCCGCGCCGAGACAATCGCCCGCATCAGGGAGATCATCGCGGCGGCGACGCTGGACGACATCCCGGTCGCCGCAGCGCAACCTGAGCAGGCCTCTGAACCGCACCCGCCATGCCCATGCTGCGGCGGCCATATGATCCTCGTCGAGCGCTTCGCGCCGGGCACGGCGCCGCGCACCATCGTCGCCGTCAGGATCGACACATCATGACGATGGAGCCGCAGCGACACCCAGAGAAACCACGACCGGTCTCGGCCAGAGAGCGGGCAATCCCTTGCGCCCCGATCGCGGAAACTGACCTTGCGGCGATCCCAGATCCCGCCC
>NZ_LSKN01000210.1:0-577 GCF_001557075.1 Methylobacterium sp. CCH7-A2 | reverse complement strand
GATCATGGCGCGGCGTCTGCCCCTGGTGGTCGTGAACGCGCCCGGAGGCCTGACCGAACCGTTCGAGCGGTTTGGTGGTGCGCTCCGCCTCGCCCTGAAGACCTATGAATATCGCTTCACCATGTTCTGGCTTCTCAACAGCCAGGATCAGGTCGTCGAGAGCTTGAACGCTTTTTGGGAGGCGATGCCGAGCGCCTCTGTGCACCCCATCGTCAATCTGAAGGAGTCAGAGAACCATAAGCTCAGCGACTTTCGCGACTACATCGACCATGAGATCCGCAAGCGGGTCGAGAAGCAGGGCCGCACGCTGGTCATGCCTTTCGGCCCGATGGCCATCATGAACCAGATGGCGAAGCGCCACATCCCGTTTGGCACGCTCTGCCATGACGATGCGTACGACATCCTGGCCAAGGCTGAATTGCACACCTGGTTGACCAGCATGTGGAAGGAGTTTGACCGCGTCATCGACTTCGAGGCTCGCGTCTCGTGATTGAGTTGGACGAGGCCACGCGCCAGGCCATCACGGACCTGCTGAACCGCATCCGAACGGCCGATGCGAAGCCTGACCCGGCCGAGC
>NZ_LSKN01000209.1:0-31468 GCF_001557075.1 Methylobacterium sp. CCH7-A2 | reverse complement strand
AAGCCGGCACGCGGTGGCTCTGCGAAGCTACACCACCAGCAGGGACACGACCCCCAGCCATTTGCTCACTTTCTGAGACAAATGGCTTCAGGCCCTCCGAGATTGGTTGGATCCGTGAGTGTTCTGCGCACCTGTCAGGTGTCCGAAAACGCAGAGGTCCACCAGACAGGTCCACCGCACCGACGCTGCGTCTGATGGACCACGTTGGCGAGGGTGACGAGCTTTTCGCGACGGCGCGGGGCCACGACTCTCTTCCGGCACAAACGTCCCCCACGACCTAAAAGCCCTAATCGGGGCTGCCAAAAGGTCATGTCCCATGCGTGGTGTCGCCGGTGGCAATCGTCGGCGATGGCCGGTTACGCCGCAGGCCCGGCAGCCATGGGGTGGGCCGGTGTGGAAGGTTAAAGCCTACTGACCTGGCCCAGGGCGGGAGCGTCCCGCCTTCGAAGGAATGTTTCGATCGTCACGACCGCAGCCGGTCACTGACCGCTGGCGGCTTTGGCGAGGCCGGCGAGCGCGCCGGCCATCGCGGTCAGCGGCTCGTCCTGTCCGGTGATCCGATAACGCTCCTTCAGCGCCGAGGGCGGCGCATAGCCGATCATGACCTTCCCAATCCCGTCCTGCCAGATCAGCATCTTCATCGGCAGTTCGATGGCGACCGATGGCTGGGCCAGCATCAACGGCGTGCCGAGACGCGGGTTGCCGAACATGATGACCTCGGTCGGCGGCATGTCCAGCCCGGCGGCCTTGGCCGCGGCGGCGTGGTCGATCCGCGCGGCGATGCGGATGCCGCGCTTCTCGAGTTCAGCCGCCAGCCGGTCCGAGGTCTCCTTCACGGCGAACCGGCTTTCGACCGTAGTGAGGTTCTGGGACAGCGCCGTCGCGCTCGTCAGCAGCAGCGCGGCAAGACTCATGACCAATGCACGTGTCATCTGGTGAACTCCGACTGCGCGGTTTTGGGGATCAGGATTTCTTCACGCCGCAGGCCGCACCGCCCAGGACACAGAAGGTCGCGCAATGGCGATGGTTCAGCGGCACCGGGACTTTCGCCTGCTTCAGCGTGCGGCCAAGCTCGAACCGCTCGTCATAGGCAATCAGGGTACAGGCCACGACCGCCGGCGCATCGGCGCCCTTGCGCCGCACGACCATTCGCGAGGTCGCGCACATCACGTCGTCCGGGCTCTTGTCGAGGATGCCCCAGCACGCGTCGGTGATCTCCGGCGGGTTGGCGTCGGGGGTCATCTCCGGAAAGATCACCAGTTGGACCGGGTCGTTACAGTCGACCGCGATCGCCTCGCGATCGAACAGCGCGCGATAACCCGCGCGTGCGACCGCTTCCGGCTCGGCGTCCAGATGCCGACCGGCGATCTCGATCTGGAACCCCTCCCTTGACAGGAAGCGCAAGCCCTCCATCGCCTTGGCAAAGGAGCCAACGCCGCGCTCCGCGTCGTGGATGGCGGCATGATGGCTGTCGAGGGACACGCGAAAGCGCAGCAACCCGCCATGGGCCTCGCGCAGCCGAGTGAGTTCCTCCCGGCGCCGCATCATCGGGCGCATCGCGTTGGTGAGCACGAGCGTCTCGAAGCCACGCTCCAGCGTCTTCGTCAGGATCGCAACCATGTCGCGGTTCATGAACGGCTCGCCGCCGGTGAAGCCGATCATCCGGACCGGCAGCCGCTCGTCCCGCACTTCATCCAGATAGGCCGTGACATCGGCGAGCGAGAGGTAGACCAGCCGATCGTTGCTGGGGGAACTCTCGATGTAACAATTCTGGCACTTGATGTTGCATAGCGTGCCCGTATTGAACCACAGCGTCTCCAACCGCTTGAGATCGACGCGCGCGCGCCGTTCGCCCTTTGCGGTCCGCACAGGATCGACAAACTTGGCGGTCACGAGGGTTGGCGTGTTCACATACGGGCTCCGACGCTAGGCACGATAAGATACGCGCCCGGCGACCGCTTCGTTACACTGGCCCTGTGCTTTTTGTGGTGAGGCTCGGCGCGCAGGGCATCGGCCGACGGTGAATGCGCTGCCCTGACGAGCCGGCAGCCCTACACGATCGCCTCACGCAAAGCTGCTTTGCGGCCTGGCGAAGCCGCCTGTAACGAACCGGCAGTGCGGCCCGAATGAGTGGATGCTGCGTGCAAGACCGCCAGCCAGAACGCGAAGACGAATGGAGCCGCCTCATGCGACTGGCGCTCGATGGCGACCAGGTCGCCTACAGGATGCTGTTGCGCGCCCTGGTTCCGCATCTGCGTGGCAGGGTGCGGCAGGTTCTGATGCGCGCGGGACGTGGGCAGGCGGATGTCGAGGACATCGTTCAGGAAACGCTGCTCGCCGTCCATCTGAAGCGCGCGACCTGGGACCGGTCGATGCCGCTGACGCCCTGGCTCAACGCCGTGACGCGTCACAAGACTATCGACCTCCTGCGCCGCGTTGGCGCGCGCGGCGAGGTCGATCTCGACGACGCCGTGGAGACCCTCGCCGCGCCTGACGACGGCGGCGAGAGCCAGCTCGATGTGCAGCGCATGCTGTCGGCCCTCGACGGGCGCCAGCGTCAGATCGTGGAGCAGGTGTCGCTCGCCGGACGGAGCGCGGCGGAGGTCGGAGGTCAACTCGGCATGAGCGAGGGTGCGGTGCGGGTCGCGCTGCATCGGGCCCTGAGACAGCTGGCCCGCACCTTCAAGGGGAGAGCCGATGCGGACTGACGACATGATCGACCTGCTGGTCCAGGATCTGCCGAACCAGCCGAAGCCCGTCAGCACGATCCTGCTACGCTGGTGGCCGACGGCGGCGGCGCTCGCAGGCGTCGGCTTCCTTGGGATCATGGGCGTGCGCCCCGATCTCGTCACGGCGGGCCTGGTGCCGACGCTGGTGAAACTGATGCTCGGTGCGCTGATCGCCCTGACGGCCATCGCGGGCGCGCTCGATCTCTCCCGGCCGGAGGTCCAGGCTCCGGCGGCCTCAAAATGGCTCATCGCCGTCGTCGGGTTCCTCGGCCTCGTCGTGGCGACCGATCTGCTGCGCCACGGTCTCGACGACGGGTGGGCGAGGCTGTTCGGCAAGGGCATCGTCACCTGCCTGACGCTCGTTCCGGCCCTGGCGGCCCTGCCGCTGATCGCCTGCCTCACGATCCTCCGGCGGGGAGCCACGACCGAGCCCGTCGCCGCCGGCGCGCTGGCCGGCCTCGCCTCCGCCGGCCTCGCGATCTTCGCCTATGGCCTGTTCTGCAATGAGGACAGCCCGCTCTTCATCGCGACCTGGTACAGCCTCGCCGCCCTGATCGTTGGCCTGGCGGGGGCCGCACTGGGCCGCGCCATGCTGCGGTGGTGACGCACCGTCCTGCTGTCGCGTCTCTTTTCACGGAACCGGACATGACGGCGCGGCGGGAACGATGCTCCCGTGAGGGTCAGCGCCGAAATTCCGAAAAGCGCCGCATGAAGCGTCTGTCGATCCAGTCTTTCCAGCGCCAGACCCAGCGGCCCTCGACCGCGAACCAGCCGCCGCGACCGGCGATGGCGGACCCGTCGCCGGTCATCAGGATCGTCAGATAGTTGCGGTCCGGCCGATGCGGCGCCAGCACCTCGCCGCGTGCCCTGCGGCGCAGGTTGGCTGTGAGCGCCGCACCCTGTCGGACGGCGAACACACCGGCTTTCGGCGTCGGGTCTTCGGCCACGGTCGCGCAGTCACCGACGGCGAAGACCGCGGAATCGTCGATGCAGGTCAGGCACCGCGTTGTCTGAACGAATCCATGGCGGTCGGTAGGAAGCCCGGTCGTGGCGAGCCAGGAGGGAGCGCGCGCGGCGGTGGATACGAGCACCGCATCGGCCGTGACGAAGCGCTTGTCCTGCGCGCGCAGGCCTTGCGCATTGATCTCGACGACACGGAAGTCGTCCAGCAGTGTCACGCCATGACGGGCCAGCGCGGCTCTCGCCCGCCGGCGCACGCCGTCATTGAGCGTGGCGACGAGCCCGTTGCTCGCGGCGAGACCGATCCAGAACGGCCGGCCCTTCGGATCGAGCCCCGTCAGCCGCGCCTTCAACGCCAGCGCAAGCTCCACCCCGGCCGCGCCCCCGCCGACCAGGACGATGCGGCGCGGGCCATCGGCCCTGGCGGCCGCCTCCAGAAGCGCGTCCAGACGCGCGATGAAGCTGCTGATGGGCTTGACCGGGATGCCGTGCTCCTCGGCGCCGGCGATGCCCGAAAGATCCGGCGTGATGCCGACATTGAGCGAGAGCGTATCGTAGGGAACACTGGCACCGTCCTCCGTCGTCACCGTCCGCCGGGCGCGGTCGATCGCGGCCGCCGCGGAGCCGACCAGCGTTACGCCGCAGACCTCTGCCAGCCGACCGAGGTCGATATGCATCTCGGCATGGCTGTAGATCCCAGCGACATGGCCGGGCAGCATGCCCGAATAGGGCGTCAGCAACCGGTCGGTCACCAGCGTGATCGTCATGCCGGGTTCGGGCTGCTGCGCCAGCGCGCGGATCACCTGCACATGGGCGTGCCCCCCGCCGACGAGAACGAGCCGGTGGCCCGTCATGGCCGCGCCTCCGCCATGCCGGCCAGAGCGGCGCGGGTGAAGGCTGCCGCGGCGTCGCCGCTCGCCAGGCTGGCGCGCAGCCAGTCGAGATCGGCGGCCTCGTCGATGTCGCGCTGCGGCGGCAGCATCTGCACGGTCAAGCCGGCCGCGTCGGCGCGGCTCAGCGTCTCGCGCAGCACGCCCGACGTGCTCCATGGCATTGGTGCGAAGAGGGAGGCTGCCGCCTCCAGCGAGCGCACACCGATCAGGCAATAGCCGCCATCGACGCTCGGGATAAGCACGATCCGGCGGTCATTGCCCTCGCGAAGGCTGCGCGCGGCGGCGGCGATGGCCTCGCCCGTGATCAGCGGAACATCCGCGCCCATGATGATCGCGCCGCCCTGGCAGCGCTGCAGCAGCCGGGCGAGAACGTCCTGCATCGTCGCGCCGAGGTCGCCGGTATCGGCAAACTCCAGAGGCCATCCCGGCCCGAGGATCGCGCCGATCTCGGTTGCGGCATCGGCCGGGCGAAAGAACGCCGCACGGTCGAGCCGCTGCAGCCGGGCTGCCGCGACGGCGGCGGCAGCACAATCCTTGAGGAAGGCGCGCGCCAGGCGCGCCGCCCTGTCGGAGCCGATGGCCGCGGCCAGCCGGGTCTTGGCCGTGCCGGGCCGCGGCGGCTTGCACATCAGGCCGAACCCGATCGGCGCCTCGCTCGGCATCACGACGCCCCCTCACGCGTGGGGCCGCCGCGCGAGACGGCGCGGTAAGGCCCCGGATCGGGTAAACGCTCGCGCCAGACCACTGCGATCACCCTCGGCACCCCAATGCGGACGCCGAGCCTGGCGAGCAGCGTTGATCCGCGGCAATCCCAGGCGGATCGACCTGTCACGGAGACGTCTGGACCCGTAGCGGCCGTCAACGCGGTGTCGTCCTGGCCAGCAACTGGCCCCAGCTGGCGTCAAAGTGATGCGCCTTGCCGGGGCCATCGCCCTTCACCAAGGCGCGGCCGTCCGCCGCCCAACGGAATATGCCGCCGCGCAGATTGTAGACGCCGCCGCCGGCGTGGGGGGCGATCTGCTTCAGCGTTGCCGTCATCAACTGCGAGGAGCGCACGCCGACAGCGCAATAGAACACGACCGGCCCGTCGCCCAGCCGATCGCGGTGAAGACTGAGGATTTCGGCGGCCGAGCTGCCGGGTTCGATCCGGATCGCGCCCGGCAGGTGGCCGGCATCGAACTCCTCCTGCGTGCGCACGTCGAACAGCATGGCCTCGCCGCGCCCTAGCATGGCGGCCAGGCCCGCGGGTTCGACCTCCGGAACCGGATGACGTCGAGCCACCTCACGCTCGACATCCTCCAGCGACACGCGCGGATCCGTCGGGTCGAGCGTCCAGGGAGCCAGCCGGGGCTGTGCCGTCACGACAAGGATGGCTGCGCCCGCCGCCAGGGTCGTGGCGGCCGCCGCTGCGACCAACAGCCGTGTCCGGTTAAGGCGTGTCATCATGGAGCGGTCCGTCATCTGCGGGCTCAGCCGCGCGGCGCCGGGACGGGGCGGAGCCCGTTCAACGACCAGCCATAGTCGTCATCGGCGATCCGCCGCGATCCGGCGAGGCGCTGGGCCAGCGCCGGCTCGACATAGCGGCGGAAATGCGCGATCAGCCCGGCATCATTTCCGCCTAAATCCGCGATGAAGTCGACCCGGTTGACCCCATCGGGGCTGGCGCCGACATAGCGCCCAAGGAGCCGGTCATAGGCTGCATCGACATCTCTGGCCTGGGCCCAGGCCGGGCCCGCGAGGACCATGAGTCCGAGGCCGAGCACGGCGCGCCGGGTGAGCCTGTGAGATCGGATGTCGGCGGTCATCATGGCTCTCCTTACGGATGGACGCTGGCGGACGTTACGACCCGGTCTGGTTTTCTCGGGCCGCAAGGCGCTTCCGGATCGGGATCGCGACCAGAGACAGCGCAGCCAGCCCCACGAGGCCACCGATGATCTGCGGTGTGAGGATGGAGCCGGGCGACACTGCGCCGCCCTGATCGAGAACCGAGCCGAGCCCCGCGCCCGCCAGCGAGAATACCGCCGTCCCCGGCATGATCCCGAAGAAGGTGGTCAGCACATAGGTCGCGAGGGGTACGCCGACGAAGGCCGGCACCAGATTGACCAGGACGAACGGGAAGAGCGGCACCAGCCTCAGCACGAGCAGATAGGAGGCGGCGTTCTGGCGGATGCCCTCCGCCAGCCTCGCCGCCGGGGCACCGAAGCGGTCGAGCGCATTGTCGCCGAAGAGGGCCCTGGCGAACAGGAAGATCAGCGTCGCTCCGATCGTGGCACCGATCACGGTCAGCAGCGTGCCGAACACCGCTCCGAACAGGAACCCTCCCGACAGTGTCAGGAAGACCGCGCCGGGCATCGAGAAGGCGACAGCGGCGACATAGACGGCGACATAGGCCAGCGCAGCGGCCAGATGGTTCGCCTCGACCCAGTTCGTCAGCGTCACGCGATGGGTCCTGAGCGTGTCCAGCGAGAGATAGCTCGCAACCCCGGTCTGCCGGACGATGAGGATCAGGGCGAGCGCGGCCAGGGCGAGCCAGAGGCGCCGGTCGGTGAGAAGGCGGGCCATCATGAGCTGTCTCTCGGGATCAGCGCAGGAAACGCTGGACGAAACCGACGACGCGGCGCGTCGCGGAGCCGAAGAGCTTCGGCGTGTAGTAACTGCCGGCGGCGCGCTTCGAGATCTCCGACAGCGTCGGATAGGGCAGCACCGCGCTCGCCACAGCCCCGATCCGAAGGCGAGACGCGATCGCCAGGGCCCAGGTGCCGATCAGTTCGCCCGCGCGGGGTCCCACGATCGTGGCCCCGAGGATCCGGCCCTTGCGGCCCAGAACGACCTTGGCCAGCCCCTCGGTGGCGCGCTCCGCCTGGGCCCGGTCGTTGAGCGCGAAGGACCAGGTCAGGATCTGGACGTCATGGCCGCCCTTGCGCGCCTGCGCCTCTGTGAGACCGGCATGGGCGAGTTCGGGATCGGCATAGGTCACCCAGGGCAAGGCCGTGTAGTCGACCTTGGCGGGCAAGCCGAACAGGGCGTTCCGGATGACGATGCCGGCATGATAGCCGGCGATATGGGTGAACTGCGGGCCACCCGAAACGTCGCCGATGGCGAAGATCCGGCGGTTGCTGGTGCGAAGACGCGCGTCGACCGTGATCCCCTTCGGCGCGAAGGCGACGCCGGCCGCGTCGAGGCCGAGGTTTTCGACGTTCGGGCGCCGGCCTGCCGCGACGAGCAGGTGGCTGCCCGCGACGCACCGTCCAACGGCGCTGTCGCCATCGAGCGTGACCGTCACGACCGGGCCGTCGCGCCTGACGTCGCTGATGCCGACCTTCTCGAGCAGTGTCACGCCGTCGCGGAGGAGCGCGGCGCGGACGACCTCGACGGCCTCCGGCTCATCCCTGGCGAGGATGCCGAACGTCTCGATCACGGTCACCCGCGAACCCAGGCGACGGAAGGACTGCGCCATCTCGATGCCGATGGGTCCGCCACCGACGATGATCAGATGCTCAGGGCGCTCCCGCAGCTCGAAGACGCTCTCATTGGTAAGATAGCCGGCGTCCGAGAGGCCGGGGATCGGCGGCACGGCGGCGCGCGAGCCGGTTGCGATCACGAAGCGGCGCGCCAAGATCGTTTCCCCGCCGGCCTCGACCGTATCCCGGTCGAGGAAACGCGCCGCCGCCTTGATGACATGCACGCCGAGCCGTTCGAACCGCTCGACGCTGTCATGCGGCGCGATCGCGCCGATCACGCCATGCACATGGGCGTGAACCTCTTCGAAACGGATCTCGGGCTCGGCGGCATGGACACCGAAGCGCTGGCCGTCACGCACGGCCTGGGCGGCATGGGCCGCAGCGATCAGCGCCTTGGACGGCACGCAGCCGGTGTTGAGGCAATCGCCGCCCATCTCGCCCTTTTCGATCAGGACGACCGAAGCGCCCATCTGCACAGCGCCGGCCGCGACCGACAGCCCGCCGGAACCCGCACCGATGATGCAGAGATCGGCTTTCAGGACTCCGTCCTGCCGCAAGGGGCGCTTCGGCGGGAGCGAGGCAGGTGCAGGATCGGCCATGGGGGTCGCTTCGGGACGCAGACTTCGGGTTTGACAGCGTGTTCGCGCCGGATCCGTATGACGTTACGCGGTTCACGGCTTCGTGTCGGCCCTGTCGTGACCTCAGTCGGGTCCCGCGGACCGCGCGGCGGTTTTTCTGACGTCAGCAAGGTCGTGAACGGCATGGCCATCTTCGACGGCTAGGGCCCGACGCCCGAGCGGACCTATCGCCGGCCCGAGCGCTGGCAGGGCGGGTTCAGGCATCGCGGCACAGGCTGGGCGCTGCACGCTAAGGCGTATGCGCTCGAGGAGTTCGCCGGCTGGGCGAGCCGCTGATCTGGCGGGCTCGCCTGCTTGTTTCGCGAGGTTGACCTGAGCTTGTGCGTGCCTGATCAGAAGTCGCTGCAGCTCGAGGGCGCGCGCCCATCATCCTGCAAGCGTTGCAAAGCGACGATGTGCGACGTCGAATGTTACGGCTCCGACGGGCGTCGCGGACATCGACATGGGGCCTGGTCTATGATGCACGACACCGTGACGCTGGATGTCCGTCCGCCCGAACCGCGCGCTGAGGGCGCGCTCGTCTCCGTGATCATCCCGTTGGCCGAGCACGAGGGTGTTCCGGAAGCGCTGCTGGCGACCCTTCCCAAGACCTTCGAGATCATTCTCGCGCGCGGGGGAACGCGCGCCTCCAGCATGAACCAAGCGGCCTCCGTCGCTCGAGGGCGCCATCTCTGGTTCGTGCATGCCGACACGACGCTCGGCGAAGATGCCGTGTCGAAGCTGCTCATGGGGCTGCAGGAGCAGCACGCCGCGTTGCGCTATTTCGACCTGCGCTTTGACGGCGGCGGCCTGATGCGTCTGACCGAAGGCGGCGTCCGTTTCCGTTCACGGGTTTTCGACCTGCCCTTCGGCGATCAGGCGCTGTGCCTCCCTGCCGCGACGTTCCATGCCCTTGGCGGTTACGACGAGACCGCGGCGCATGGCGAGGACCACCAACTGGTCCGCGACGCCCGGCGCGCAGGCCTGGCGATTCAGCCTGTCGGCGCGACGGTTACGACCAGCGCCCGGAAGTATCGCGACCGGGGCTGGCTCCGGACCACCTTCCTCCACCTGAGACTCACCCTTCTGCAGAGCCTTCGGGCGTCCTGAAACCGGTCAGACCGCAGGGAGCGCCCGGGCGGGCTGGCGCGCCGGCCAGAGCGTCGACGCTTCCGTGATCGGCCGTCCCGTCTCGGCGCGTTCGCGATCGGGCAGGACGTCGAGACTGGGCCAGAGCCCGGTCGCAAGCGCTTTGCGGTAGCTTTCGGGCAGGCCGGCGCTGCGCATGGCGGCCTGTGCGCCTTCATGATCATAGGGCAGGGCCCGATGCGCGATGGCAAGCCCAGCCTCTGTCTCGCTGACGATGCTGAACCAGACACGCGGCGTGCCGTCATTGGCCGGCATCCCGATGACGCCCGGATTGTGCCAAAGTCGCCCTCCGAGCAGTTGGGTGAAGGGCAGGCCCGAATGGCCGCCGATGACGCCATCACCGCCAAGCGCGTCGAGACTGCGGCGCTTCTCGCCCTCGGGCGTGCCCGCGAAAATGAAGCTGTTGATGGAGTGGGCCGAGCCGTGGATCGCCGCGAGGCTCCGCCCGCCGATCTGCAGGTCGATGCGTCCTGGCAACGAGGCCAGCCAGCGACGCTGGTCGGGCCTGACGACACTGTCGGCGAAGGCATACCAGGCGGCCGATAATCTGGCGCAGGCGCTGTCAGGCTCGAACCCGCAGCCGCAGTCGCTCGCGCTCGCGCCCAGCTGCTCGTCGCAATTGCCTCCGACCACGGCGATGCCGCTTTCGCGGATCAGATCGATCGTCTCGACCGGATTGCCGCAATAGGCCACGAGATCGCCCGTGCAGAGCATCCTGTCCGGAGGGATGCCAAGCCGCCCGGCCTCCGCCAGCAGCGCCTGGGTGGCCTGCAGGTTGCCATAGGGGCCGCCGAAGAGCAGCCATGTCCGATCGCGCGTCATCGCATCCCTGTCCGTGACGATCCGGTATTCGCTCTGTCGTGGCGTAACGTTACGGGCCCCGCGCCCGTCATTTCTCGGTACCGGCAAAACCCGCCGCGGACGACCCTCCAGGGCCTGGTCCGGTCCGGCGCCGCACAGGGATAAGCGATGTTGAACCGCCGCTCGTTGTTTCTGGCCGGTGCGGCCGCCATCGCCCCTGTAGGCTATGACAGGCTCCCCTCGACCCACGACATCGTCCGGGCGCGGCCGGGCCTCGCGATCGGCGCAAGGCCGGAGCGGGCCACGGAGGTGCGGGCCTCCTTCGCCGATCGGGGCTCGACCTCCGGCGGGCTGATCCCGACGCGTTGTTTCCGGAGCTGCGGCATCGACCCGAAAACGGTCTTCCGATGCCGCCATGGCGCGTCGCATCCCGCCGACGTCATCGTCGCCGGCAACGCGCACGTCGAACTCGCAATCCATTTCGACGGGAACTTCAACGCCATGGCGGAGCGCGGCCTGGCCCCAAATGGCGACTCGGCGCTGGGAAGAGGCTGACATGCTGCGACACCGGGTGGCCACCTGATCATGGCGATGGCTTTGGCCATCGGCTGTGGCGGCAGCGCGCAGGCTGAGGACCTCTTGCGTCGGCCGGATGGCGAGGTCACCCGGAGCAGGGGAATGGTCGCCTATCTCGTCGATCCGACGACGCGCTATGGCCATGGCGTTCTGGGGGATGCGATCGAAGCCGGCGGGTTCGTCGTCGAGCGGGACGGACAGCGCCTGCTGTTTCGCTTGGGTCCTGACGCGGTCTTCGAGGACCGCCGCGTTCGCCTGGCGG
Source organism: Methylobacterium sp. CCH7-A2 (assembly GCF_001557075.1). NCBI lineage: Bacteria > Pseudomonadati > Pseudomonadota > Alphaproteobacteria > Hyphomicrobiales > Methylobacteriaceae > Methylobacterium > Methylobacterium sp. CCH7-A2. The sequence goes on along the minus strand of NZ_LSKN01000209.1, from coordinate 20,020 downwards.
ATCTCGATGGCGACGGGCAGCCGGAAGCGATCCTGGTCAAGGCCTATCTCGATCGCGGCGCCGCCCTCGCAGTCTACCGGATCGGCCGGCACGCGATCGAGCCCCTCGCCGAGGGCCCGGCCATTGGGCAGCGCAACCGCTGGCTCAACCCGGTCGGCGTCGCGGATTTTGTCGGCTCGGGGCAGGCCATGCTCGCGGCCGTGGTCACGCCGCATCTGGCGGGTTCGCTGCGTCTCTACCGTCTGGCGGGCAGGGCGCTCGTCGAGGTTTCGCGAATCGACGGCTTCACCAATCACCGCCTGGGCGAGCGCGACCTCGATCTCGCGCAGATCGGGGACCTCGACGGGGATGGTACGCCCGAGATCGTGATCCCGTCGCTGTCACGCCAAGACCTGGCTGCGATCGGCTTCAAGGGCGGGCGCGCCGTGGTCCTCCGCAAGGCTCCGGTCACGCAGCGCGTCGCGCGGTTCCTCGTCTTGCGGGGACCGCGCGCCACGATCGAGACCGATACCGGCGAGCGCCTCGACGTGATGATCGGCAGGGACTGAGCCAGAGTTGGCCGCGCCGCTCCGCGCTTGAGGATGATGGGGCCAATCCCGCGACGGCCTCTGATTCAAGGATGATGAATGAGCGTGGGCGACAGGGGATCTCCCGCCGCCGACGCCTAGGACCGGGCGTAGAAGCGCAGCAAAGCGAGTGCCTCCGGCGCGCTCCAGTCGGCCTCTCCGGTCAGATAGCCTCCGCTGCGCCCCCTCGCGTCGATGACGTAGCTCATCGGCATGCCGTAGAGCGGGAAGGGTGTCGCGACCTTCGACTTCGGCCCGGAGGCGACCTCGCCGCCGGTGTCGATGAAGCTGGAAAACCCGTCCAGCTTGAGCCGTCGGATGTAGGCGGCGGCCGTTCCAGCGTCGCGATCCAGCGACACCGGCACGACCGTGAAGGGCTCGCTCTTCGCCTGGTTCTGGAGCCGGTGCAGGATCGGCAGTTCGCGTCGGCAGGGCGGACACCAACTCGCCCAGAAAGCGAGCAGGACAGCCTTGCCGCGATAGGTCGCGAGCGTGCGCCGTCGACCCTCGAGATCGCGCAGCGAGATGTGGCCGGCCTCCTCGCGCGGATCGAGAACGGTGAACTGGGCGTGAGGCGTGCTGAACGGCGGTGGATAGGGGTCGGCTGCTTCGGCCGGCGGCAGGCCGCCGAAGGCGCCGGCGGCCGAGCCGAGCATGAGAGTTCTGCGCGTCACCCTCATCAGAACGCCGCCAATCCGTCCTCCAGCGTCGCCACCTCGCCACGCGCCGGATAGTCTTTGGCGATGACGAAGTCGATCGCGCCGAGGATGTCAGCGAAGGATGGCCTCGCGAACGGCATGGTCTGAACGCTGGAGAAATAGAGCGTGCCGTCCGGCCGAACCAGGAAGAGCCCCGGCTCGGCAAAGAGCGCAGGCTCCTCGACGCCGATCGAGGTCGTGCCGCGGCCGGCCGACAGGAACAGGCCCCATTCGCGCGCCGCATTGAGCGAGAAGCCATAACCCACGCGCAGCCTCGGCAGGCCCCAGTCCGTTTTGGCGCGCGCGGCGCGTTCCTCGCTGTCCGTCGAGAGCGCGATGACGCGGACGCCTTTCTCGATGAAGGCGTCGAGCTTGCTTTCCAGGTCGCGCAGCTGGGTCCTGCAGATCGGGCAGTGCAGCCCGCGATAGACCACGACCAGCGAGAAATGCGCAGGGCGCTCGGCATGGAGGCTGAAGGCAGCCCCATCGGGAGCGAGCTGGAGCTCGAGGCTCGGCACGGGAGTGCGGGGCAGCACGGGCTTGATGTCGGTCACGATCGGCCTTTCGAACATCGCTATGGTCTCTTGCCATAACGACCGTTTCGCGGAGCCCGACACGTTTGTTACAGCCTCACGCGGTGGTGATCGGCAAATCTCCCGATATCGCTCATGGCCGCTCGACGGCGTCTCGCCCTGTTGCCCGACGGCAAGCCGCTCAGCCAGCGGAAGCCGATACGGGCAATCCGAAACCGCGCCCGGGGATCGCCGCGAGCAGCGCCCTCGTATAGGCGTGCTGCGGATCGCCGAAGACCTGTCCGATCGGGCCGGCCTCGACGACCTCGCCATTCTTCATCACCGCCACGAGATCGCAGACCTGGGCGGCGACGCGCAGGTCGTGGGTAATGAAGACGATCGAGAGGCCGAGGCGCTGGCGCAGATCGGCCAGCAGCTTCAGCACCTGCGCCTGGACCGAGACGTCGAGCGCGGAGACCGGCTCGTCGGCGACCAGAACGCGCGGTTCGAGAGCGAGCGCGCGCGCCAGGCCGATGCGCTGGCGCTGGCCCCCGGAGAACTCATGCGGGTAGCGGTCGGTCGCCGCCGGGTCGAGCCCGACCAGCGCGAAGAGATCCCGTGCCCGCGCCAGCGCCTCGGCGCGGGGCGTGCCATGGACGATCAGCCCCTGGGCGACGGCGTCTCCCGCCTTGCGGCGCGGGTTGAGCGAGGCGAAGGGGTCCTGGAAGACCATCTGGATATGGCGCGTCTCGGCGCGCAGTTCGGATTTCGAGAGGCTGGCGATATCGGTGCCGCCGATGCGGATGGCGCCGCTCTCGGGGTCGATCAGGCGCACCAGGCAGCGCGCCAGCGTCGACTTGCCCGAGCCGGACTCGCCGACGATGCCGAGCGTCGCGCCCTTGGGCAGGACGAGCGACACATCCTTGACCGCACGGGTGACGCGCTGGCCGCGGCCGAGAAAGCCGCCGGTGCGATAGGTCTTTGAGACGTGCTCGATGGCGAGGATCGACTCGGTCGCGAGTTCGCGCGGAGCAGGAGCCTTCAGCGGCGGGACAGCGGCAATGAGCTGCTTGGTATAGGGGTGCTGCGGGTTGCCGAGCACCACTTCCGCCGTGCCCTGCTCGACGACGCGGCCCTGGCTCATCACCGCGACGCGGTCGGCGATCTCGGCGACGACGCCGAAATCATGGGTGATGAACAGGACGGCCGTGCCCTTGCGCTTCTGCAGGTCGCGGATCAGCTCGAGGATCTGGGCCTGGGTGGTGACGTCGAGCGCCGTCGTCGGCTCGTCGGCGATCAGCACCCTGGGATCGAGCGCCAGCGCCATCGCGATCATCGCACGCTGGCGCTGCCCGCCGGAAAGCTCGTGCGGATAGGCTTTCGCCGCCGCGACGGGGTCGGGGATCCGCACCTCTTCGAGCAGGGCCTGGACCTTGTCCCGGATCTCGGCCTTGCCGAGATCGGTGTGGAGTTCGAACATCTCGCCGATCTGGTCGCCGATGGTGCGCAGCGGATTCAGCGCCGTCATCGGCTCCTGGAAGATCATGGCGATGCCGGCGCCGCGGACCTTGCGCATCTCGGGTTCGCTCAGGCCCGCGAGATCGCGGCCCTCGAACAGGATGCGCCCGCCATCGATGGCAACGCCGGGCGGCAGCAGCCGCATCACAGCATTCGCCGTCATCGACTTGCCGGAGCCGGATTCGCCGACGACGCAGAGGATCTCGTTGGCGGAGAGCGACAGCGAGACCTCGCTCATCGCATGGGGGCGGTCGGCATTCCTAGGCAGGCTGACGCTGACCGCGTCGAGGGTCAGGATCGCGCTCATCGGCCCTTCAGCCTCGGGTTCAGCGCATCGTTCAGCCCCTGTCCGACGAGCGAGACGGCCAGCACGGTGACGAGAATGGCGACGCCGGGAATGGCGGAGACATACCACTGCACCCGCAGCACGTCGCGGCCGGCGCCGATCAGATTGCCCCAGGAGGCGACATTGGGGTCCGACAGCTTGAGGAACGCCAGCGCGCTTTCGAGCAGGATCGCGATCGCCATGACGACGCTGGCATAGACGATCACCGGGGGCAGGGCGTTGGGCAGGATCTCACCGAAGATCAGCTTGACGTCGCGCAGGCCCAGCGTCCGCCCGGCCTGCACGAATTCGCGGTTGCGTAGCGACAGGAACTCGGCCCGCGTCAGCCGCGCCGAGGCCGGCCAGGAGACGATGCCGATCGCGACCGTGACCGTCGTGATGGTGGAACCGAAGACGGCGACCAGCACCAGCAGCAGGATGAAGTTCGGCAGGGTCTGGAAGGCTTCGGTCACGCGCATCAGGATGGTGTCGACCCAGTCGCCGTAGTAGCCGGCGACGGCACCGATCGTGATGCCGATCACCACCGAGATCAGCGTCGCGACGAGGCCGATCAGCAGTGAGATGCGCGCGCCGTGAAAGATCTGGGCGGCGATGTCGCGGCCGGAATTGTCGGTGCCGAGCAGGAAGCGGGGATTGGAGAACGGCCAGATCAGCGGCCGCCCCGCGAGTGCGAGGGGATCGCGCGGATAGAGCCAGTCGGCGCTGATCGCCATGGCGAGCACGAGCATCAGGAGCAGGAGGCCGATCACCGCCGGCGGGCTGCGGAAATAGAGCTTCAGGAAGGACATCGCGTCAGCTCCCCGTCGTGATGCGCGGGTCGAGCCGGGCGTAGAGCAGGTCGACGATGAAGTTGACGGTGATGACGAGCAGCGCCGAGACGAAGACAATGCCGAGCAGCGTGTTGAGATCGCGCTGGATCACCGATTCATAGGCGAGGCGGCCGAGCCCCGGCAGGGAGAAGACGCTCTCGACCACCACCGAGCCGCCGAGCATCGTGCCGGCCTGCAGGCCGATCAGCGTCACCATCGGCAGCAGCGCATTGCGCAGGACGTGCCGGACGACGACGCGGGTCTCGTCCATGCCCTTGGCGCGGGCGGTGCGGACGAAATCCAGCGTCAGAACCTCCAGCATCGAGCCGCGCATGATGCGCAGATAGATCGCCATGTAGAACAGCGCGAGCGTGAGCGTCGGCAGGACGAGATGCCTGGCGATGTCGAGCGTACGGGCGAGGCCCGTGTGGGCGACCGTGATGTCCTCGAAGCCGCCGGCCGGCAGCCATTGCAGGTAGATCGAGAAGACGACGATCGCCATCAGGCCGAACCAGAAGGTCGGCATGGCGTAGAAGACGAGGCCGAGCGTCGAGATCAGCGTGTCGGGCCAGCGGTTGACGCCGCGCGCGGCGATGACGCCGAAGATCAGGCCGAAGAAGAAGGCGAGCGAGAGAGAGGCGGTCATCAGCAGGATCGTCGCCGGCAGACGCTCGGCGATGACGGTCGCGACCGGCTTGCCGTAGATCGCCGAGAAGCCGAGATCGAGCCGCACCAGACGCCAGAGATAATTGCCGAGCTGCGCCCAGGCGGAGACGTCGAGGCCGTAATACTGGCGCAACTGCCTGGCGGTCTCGGCGTCGCCGCCGCCCATCTGCGCCATCAGCGCATCGACCGTGTCGCCCGGTGCGAATTGCAGCAGGACGAAGACCCCGATCAGGATCAGCACCAGTGTCGGGATCGAGGCGGCGAGACGCCGCCCCGCGAGGGTCAGGATGCGCATTGGTTACGCGGTTCCAAAAGCAAGGAGAGTTTGTGATTCCGGCTCGGAAACACGCCGTCATCCTGGCCGAAGTGAAGCGGAGAGCCGGGATCCATCATAGAACGCGTCGGTGCCCTCGATGGATCCCGGAGCTGCGCCGCTTCGCGGCTTGTCCAGGATGACGGTGAGGTTCGGGTGGCTTCACTCGGCCAACCACAGATCGTGCCAGGAGCTCGAGCCCCAGCGCGGTGTGTTCGAGTGGTTGCGGGCCTTGGCGCTGATCGCGGTCAGGAAGATCTGCTCGATCGGCGTCCAGATCGGCAGCTCGGTATTGGCGCGGCGGACGAACTCGCCATAGAGCGCCTTGCGCTTGGCCGGATCGACCTCGGTCGCCGCGTCGTCGATGATCTTGTCGATGGTCTCGTCGGTCCAGCCCCACTGGTTGGTCCAGGGCGCGCCCTTGGGCTGGCCCGAGCGGTACCAGACCGTGGTCGAGACGGCCGGATCGTTGCGGTACTGGTGCCAGCCCGTGGCGAGGTCGAAGGCGTGCTCGTCATAGACCTGCTTCAGGAAGCCGCCGCCATCCGTGCGCACGACCTCGACCTTGATGCCGACCTCGGCCAGCGACTGCTGGATGAAGGTGGCGAAGAGGGTGATGTCCTCGCCCCAGGGCGCCGGCAGCAGACGAAGCGAGAAGCGGGTGCCGCCGGCGCCGGCCTTGAAGCCAGCCTCGTCGAGCAGGGCCGCGGCGCGCTTCTTGTCGAAGGGGTACTGCGGGCCGTTGTCGGCGGGGTAAAAATCCGTCGAGACCGAGGGCACCGGGCCGGTGCCGCGCTTGGCGAAGTCGCCGAGGAAGTTCTCGATGAAGAAGGGGATGTCGAGCGCATGGGCGATGGCGCGGCGGACGCGGATGTCGGCCAGCTCCTTGCGGCGGAAGTTGAACTCGATCGTGTTGGTGCGGGCGTTGCCCTCATTGCCCTTGGTCGAGACGATGAAGCGTGGGTCCTTGCCGAGGCGGGCCGCGTCCGAGATCGTCAGGCCCGAGAACGGGCTGTAATGGATCTGGCCGGCTTCCATCTGGGCGGCCGCGGCGGCGCGGTCGGTGACGACGCGCCAGACGATGCGGTCCAGATGAGGTGCATTGGGACGCCAGTAGTCGGGATTGCGGTCGGCGATGACGTGCTGGCCGCGCTCATAGGTGACGAACTTGAACGGGCCGGTGCCGATCGGCGCGAGATTGGCCGGGTTCTGGCGGATGTCGCCCTTGCCCTCGTAGATGTGGCGCGGCGAGATGTAGCCGAGATCGGGCAGGGCGCGCAGCAGCAGGTTCAGCGGCATCGGCCGCTCGTAGCGGAAGACCGCGGTCAGCGGGTCGGGCGTGTCGACGGCGGTGAGGAAGAGCTGCAGCGTCGTGCCGTAGTTGAGGATCTTCTTCCACATCTCCATCGCGGTGAACTGCACGTCCGCCGAGGTGAAGGGGCGACCGTCATGCCACTTCACGCCCTCGCGCAGCTTGAAGGTGATGGTCTTGCCGTCGGGCGCGGCTTCCCAGCTCGTCGCCAGCACGCCCACGGGCTTGCCCGCCGCGTCGAGATCGACGAGCTGTTCCTGGATCTTGCCTCCGATGATGTATACGCCGGTCGAGGCCTGGAGGCTCGGGTTTAGCTGGCGCTGCTCGGCGCCGTAATGGACCGTGAAGACCCCGCCCTTGCGCGGCGTCTCCTGGGCAAAGAGCGAGCGCATCGGAAAGGCGACGCTGGAGGCGATGGCGGCGCTGGTCAGAAGCGCGGCGCGGCGGGTCATGTCCATGGGGAAGATCCTCGGTCCTGCGGTCACGTACGGGAAACGATGGGCGCGGGGGGAGCGGGCGTCAACGGGCCGGCCCCCGATCGCGCAGGCGGGTTATTGCGGGCGGAAGCTCACGATGATGCCGTTGGCGGCGCTCGCCGCCACGCTGAGCGCGCCGTCATGGGGCGTGGCGGCGGCGCCGAGGCTGGCCTCGGCGGCCGCGAGGTCGGTCGTCGCCACGACCAGCGCCACCGCGCCCTCCGGCGCGGCACCGTCGCGGACGGCCTGCGGGTAGCGCCGGGCGAGGGCGGCGGCGTCGTAGAACAGGATATCGGCCCGCCGGCCGCCGCTCGGCACCAGCCAGGCGTCGCCCTCGGCCCGGGCGGGTTCGTCGATCAGCCGGCCGAGATGGGCGGCGGACGCTGCAGGATCGGCCGCGAGCACCTCGAGCCGCAGGATGCGGCTGGCGCCATTGGCGTGGCGCTGAAGCTCGGGAATCCAGACCGTTTCGCGGGTCAGATGCTGGCAGGCGAAGATGCGCAGTCCCCCCGGCTGCTCGCCGAGCGGCCAGCGAAAGACGTTGAAGCGCGCCTCGCCGGTGCCGCCGCCGGGCAGCTCGACCGGCCGGCCGAAATGGATCGGCCCCAGCGCCTCGATGCCGCGGCTCTTCAGCTCCTCGGCGCCGGCCGCCGCGTCGTCCGTGGTCAAGGCGGCGCGCTCCAGGCCTTCGCGCTTGGCGAGATAGTCGCGCGTCGGCTTGTTCTGCTCGGTCTCGGTCAGGATACCGAGCAGCTCGACATAGTCGTCGCCGAACATGATCGTGTAGTTGCCGGTGCCCAGGATCGGCGAATGCGTGCCGCGCGGCGAGACGGTGAAGCCGAGCGCCCGCCACTGCGCAGCGGCTGCGTCGAGATCACGGACGGTGACCACGACATGGTCGAGGCCGAGGATGTGCTGGAGCGACATGGGAGACCCTTGGTCGAAAGCCGACGGGGGAGAGAGTTCAGCCGAAGCGCGGCCGGGGCGCAATCGCCCGGTCGCTCCGTCCCGACAGCCCCCTGCTGCGCTGCAAACATAGCGAGACGTGGATGAATATTCCAAGGACAGAATGATATATCGACGTTTTTGGAACAAATCGCGCGCAACGGGGGCGTTTAGGAGAAGGGCATACTCCACGCCTCGCCGGCGCGAAAAGGTGCCCCTTGCGTCCGCGCCGCGAGGTGGCAAGGATGGATTCACGCGCCGTCCTGGTGCCCCTGTCGCCGCCTCGGGAAGTTCAGCCCATGTCCGCCTCTGCCCCCGTCACCTGGCCGCCCTCGCTCTGGGCGGCGACCGCTCCGGCCGGCCCGGCCCTGCCCGCGCTGGAGGGCGAGGTGCAGGCGGATGTCGTGGTGATCGGTGCCGGCTTCACCGGCCTGTCGACGGCGATCCATCTGCGCGAGGCCGGGGTCGAGGTCGTGGTGGTCGAGGCGGCCGAGCCTGGCTGGGGGGCGTCGGGCCGCAACAACGGCCAGGTCATTCCGACGCTGGCCGGGCATGATCCCTCCGCCATGGTGGCGCGCCATGGCGAGGCAGGCGAGCGCTTCAACGCGGTGCTGCGCGACAGTGCGCAGTATCTGTTCGACACCATCAGAAGATACGACATTGCCGCCGAAGCCGAGCAGGCGGGCTGGGTTCAGCCGGTGCATTCGCCGGGCCGCTTCAAGCTGGCCGAGAAGCGGGTGCGTGAATGGTCTTCGATCGGCGCGCCGGTCGAGTTGCTCGACAAGGCCGCGACCGCGCGGATGACCGGCTCGGAGGCCTGGTTCGGCGGTTTCTGGAACCGCACAGGCGGCCATATCAACCCGCTCGCGCTGGCGCGCGGCCTGTCCCAGATCGCACTCACGCTCGGCGCCGTCATCTATGCCCGCTCGCCCGTTGCCGGCATGACGCGCCAGGGCGAGCGCTGGCTGGTGAAGACCGCCAAGGGCTCGGTCACGGCCCGCGCGCTGGTGCTGGCGACCAATGCCTATACGGACGCATTCGAAGGCGGACTCGCTCCCGCGATCGCCGCGGAGGTCGTTCCGGTGCTGTCCTGGCAGATGGCGACCCAACCGATCAGCGACAACATCGCCAAGACGATCATTCCCGATCGGCAGGCGATGTCGGACACGCATCGCGAGCTCTATTTCGCCCGCTGGGACGCGCGCAACCGGCTGGTGACGGGCGGCGCGGCGGTGTTTCCCGGGGCCGGCGGCGACAATCTGCGCAAGCCGGTGGCCGAGCGGCTGCTGCGTCTGTGGCCGCAACTGGGCGAAGTCTCCTTCGATTATGTCTGGTCCGGCTATATCGGCATGACGCCGGACGATGTGCTGAAACCGCAGGTGCCGGGCTATCCGCGCATCCACCGGCTGGGGCCGGACGCCTTCGGCTGGGTCGGCTGCAATGGCCGGGCGGTGGCGCTATCCGTATCGCTGGGACGTGAGCTCGCGCGGGCGACGCAGGGCGTGCAAGTCGAAACGCTCGGCCTGCCGCTGTCGGAGCCGAAGGCCCAGCCGATGCGCGACCTCGTCCGCCGCATCGCGCCGCTGGCCCTGCCGCTTTACCGGGCTCTGGACGCGCGGGAGATTTGAGCCACGCGCGTGATGACCACGCCTTATCTATCGGTACGGACGCGAAGGGCTTGAGATCACCCAACGCTGCTCAAGCATGCCACCCTGGCGGGTATGCGGCCTGTGATGCGCCAGCGGCTCTCTCGAGGCCTTTCGCCCACCCATGCGCGGATGGGTGCCGGGTCCCAGGTCTCTCGAAAGACTGACCGGATCATCCCGCCAAATGGTCTATCCGGCTGGGCTGGCGCGGCGGGTATAGGCGGACGCCAGGGCCGGGCGGTCATGTCCCGACTGGCAATCCACGCAGAGCCGTGCGCCGGGCATGGCGGCGCGCCGCGCCGGCGGAATCTCGTCGCCGCATTGCTGGCAGTGGATCTCGCCCGGCCCCGTCGGCAGGCGCGAGCGGGCCAGCCTGACAGCGTCGGAGACGGAATCGTCGATCTGGTCCTGAACGGCTCCGTCCGGAGCCCAGCCGCTGGCCATGGCAATCCTCCTGTGGCAGCGAAACGGAGATCGCAGCTGTCGGTTCCGGTGTGCCCGCGCTCCACAAGGAGATCGATCGCCGGTGATGCGCCCGGTCGCGGTGCGTCTCGAGCAGCCTGCGGGCCTGGCGAGCCGACTGTCAGCGCAAATCCAGCCAAGCCGCGACGCTAATCTGCAATCCCCGGCGGGCAGGGGGGCTTACCTCTTCCGCGCGAGGTGAACGCGGACCGGACCGAATGCGTTCTCCCGCAGGCAATCGCGCCAGCCCCTCCCGAGACAAGGATGCAGCAGATGAGCAGCGGGTTCGTGAAGACCAAGGACGGCGTCGACATCTTCTACAAGGACTGGGGCCCGAAGGACGCCCAGCCGATCATGTTCCACCATGGCTGGCCGCTCAGCAGCGACGACTGGGATAACCAGATGCTGTTCTTCCTCAGCCACGGCTATCGCGTCGTCGCCCATGACCGGCGCGGCCATGGCCGTTCGACCCAGGTCGACACCGGCCACGACATCGACCATTACGCCGCCGACGCGTCGGCCGTCGCCGAGCATCTCGACCTGCGCCAGTCCGTGCATATCGGCCACTCGACCGGCGGCGGCGAAGTCGCCCGCTATGTCGCAAAATTCGGCGAGCCGCAGGGCCGCGTCGCCAAGGCCGTTCTGGTCTCGGCCATTCCGCCGATCATGCTCAAGACGGAGCGCTATCCCGGCGGGCTGCCGATCTCGGTCTTCGACGGTCTGCGCAAGGCGCTCGCCGACAACCGGGCCCAGTTCTTCCACGATCTGCCGTCCGGCCCCTTCTACGGCTTCAACCGCGACGGCGCGAAGGTCGATCAGGGCGTCATCCTGAACTGGTGGCGCCAGGGCATGAATGGCGGCGCCAAGGCGCATTATGACGGCATCAAGGCCTTCTCCGAGACCGACCAGACCGACGATCTCCAGGCCATCACCGTGCCCACGCTGGTGATGCATGGCGACGACGACCAGATCGTGCCGATCGCGGCCAGCGCCGAGATTTCGGTCAAGCTGCTGAAGAACGGCACGCTGAAGGTCTACAAGGGCTTTTCGCACGGCATGCTGACGGTCAATGCCGACGTCATCAACCCCGACCTGCTGGCATTCGTGAAGGGCTGAGACGCCTCTGACACCACGGATAGCGGCGAGGGCAGGGCGCAGGCCCGTCCTCGCCGCAACCGCGAACGGCGCGAGCCCACAGCCCGCGTCGTCGCTCAGTCCAGCGGCGGCAGCAGGCGCAGCAATTCTGCGCGGCGCATCTCCAGGTCCGGTGGCAACGCCAGGCGACGGCCGAGGTCATCCGGACGCTCGTCAATCAGCAGGCCCGGCCCGTCGGTGGCGATCTCGATCAGGATCCCGTCCGGCCCGCGGAAATCGACGGAGCGGAAGTAGAAGCGGTCCTTCACAGGTCCGGCCTCGATCCCGAAGAGGCGCCCGAGCCGCGCGGCGATATCCGCCTGATGAACACCGTCCCGCGCGCGGAAGGCGACGTGATGGAGGGCCCCGGCTCCCAGCCGCGCCCGCCCATCCTCGCTGCGGTGGTGAAGCCAGAACGCGCCGCCCGCCTCGTCATGTGCCGCAAAGCCGCTCCAGTCGCCATACCGGCCGGTCGCGCGGTAGCCCAGCACCCGCGTCAGGATCGCGGCCATCAGATCGGCGGCCCGCAGGCTCAGCGCGACCGCATGAAGCCCACGGATCGCTGCAGGAGCCGGCATGGCACTATCAGCCGCCCAGCCAGCCGTGCCGCCGACCAGCGCCAGCTTCAGGCCGTCCGGATCCTCCAGCAGCAGCGCGGCCTCGCCCGACGGCAGGGCGCCCCTGCGGCAGTCCACCGACGACCGGCCGAGATGCTCCTCCCACCAGCCGAACGTCGAAGGGTCGATCGCGAAGGAGACGAACTCGGTCTCGTCCGGCCGCCGGGGCGCGGGGGCCGAGCTGGGCCAGGAGAAGAAGGTCAGGTGACCGCCGGGCAGGCCGCGATTTTGACCATAGATCAGATGATAGGCGCCGGGGTCCTCATGGGTCACCGTGCGCTTCTCGAGGCGCAGGCCCAGCACGTCGCGGTAGAAGGCGAGGTTGCGTGTGGGGTCCGTGGCGACGGCCGTGACGTGATGCAGGCCACGCCCGCTGACTGGCGACATCGGCATCTCCCCGCGCGCGCCGTCTTGACGCGGCACGCGGTGCTAGCGAGGGCGAGGAGACGCCCGTTTGCGGGCCGTGTCTTGGACAAAGCCCTCATCTTTTGCCGCCCCCTGCGGCCGCCGACGAGGCCGGAGGGCATCGGCTCAACCCGCCCATTCCCCCGCGCCGACGGATTCCGACAAAGCGCCGCCGATCCGGACAAGACGCCGCAGAGGCCACTCGCCACCTTGGCTGAGAGGGTCGAGCCGGCGCGGGACGCGCCGAGGCCGAGGGGGGCGGTGATGAAGATCTATCTGCTGTCGCTCGGGGCAGGGCTGCTGGTCGGCGTCATCTACGGCCTGATCAATGTCCGCTCGCCAGCGCCGCCGGTCGTCGCGCTGGTTGGTCTGCTCGGCATCCTCGTGGGCGAGCAGGTGCCGCCGCTGCTGAAGGGTCTGTGGAGCCGCGAGCCGGCCGGCCACTCCTGGCACCGGCAGGTCCGCCCGCATGTCTTTGGCCATCTCCCGGCCGGGGACGGACGCCGCAGCCCCTCCGGCGAGCGGGAGCGCGGCTGATGAAGGAGCCCGCCATGGCCGCCGAGCTGATCCTGCGCAATGGCCGGATCACGACGCTGGACCGCAGCAATCCGGTCGCCAGCGCCGCCGCGATCCGGGACGGCCGTTTCGTCGCGGTCGGCGACGAGGCCGAGGTGATGGCGCAGGCCGGGGCGGCGACGACGATCGTCGACCTGAAGGGCAGGCGGGTGCTGCCCGGGCTGATCGACAACCATCTCCACATTATCCGCGGCGGCCTGAACTTCAACATGGAGCTGCGCTGGGACGGGATGCGTTCGCTCGCCGACGCGATGGACATGCTCAGGCGCCAGGTCGCGGTGACACCGCCGCCGCAATGGGTGCGTGTCGTCGGTGGTTTCACCGAGCATCAGTTCGCCGAGAAGCGCCTGCCGACGATCGAGGAGATCAACGCGGTCGCTCCGGACACGCCGGTCTTCCTGCTGCATCTCTACGACCGCGCGCTGCTCAACGGCGCGGCACTGCGGGCTGTCGGCTACACGAAGGCGACCCCGAACCCGCCGGGCGGCGAGATCACGCGCGACTCGGCCGGCAACCCGACCGGTCTGCTGCTCGCCAAGCCCAATGCCGGTATCCTCTATGCGACGCTGGCCAGGGGGCCGAAGCTACCCCTCGACTACCAGCTCAACTCCACGCGCCATTTCATGCGCGAGCTCAACCGCCTCGGCGTCACCGGCGCGATCGATGCCGGCGGCGGCTTCCAGAATTACCCTGACGACTACGCGGTCATCCAGCAGCTCGCCGACGAGAACCAGCTGACCATCCGCCTCGCCTACAACCTGTTCACGCAGAAGGCTGGGCAGGAGAAGGAGGACTTCCTCAACTGGACGAAGACTTCCACCTACAAGCAGGGCGACGACTATTTCCGCCACAACGGCGCCGGCGAGATGCTGGTGTTCTCGGCTGCCGATTTCGAGGATTTCCGCCAGCCGCGGCCCGACATGCCGCCGCAGATGGAGGACGACCTCGAGGGCGTGGTGCGCATCCTCGCGCAGAACCGCTGGCCCTGGCGGATGCACGCGACCTATGACGAGACGATCTCGCGCGCGCTCGACGTCTTCGAGAAGGTCGACCGGGACATTCCGCTCGCGGGGCTGAACTGGTTCTTCGACCATGCCGAGACGATCTCGGAACGCTCGATCGATCGGGTCGCGGCGCTCGGCGGGGGCGTCGCCGTGCAGCACCGCATGGCCTTCCAGGGCGAGTATTTCGTCGAGCGCTACGGGCTGGACGCCGCGCAAGCGACGCCTCCGGTCGCGCGTATGCTGGAGAAGGGCATCAAAACCTCCGCCGGCACGGACGCCACCCGCGTCGCCTCCTACAATCCATGGGTCTCGCTGGCCTGGCTCATCACCGGCCGCACGCTGGGGGGCCTGCGCCTCACGCCCGAGCGCAACTGCCTCGACCGCGAGACCGCGCTGCGCATGTGGACGGAGAACGTCACCTGGTTCTCCAACGAGGAGGGCAAGAAGGGCCGCATTGCGGTCGGCCAGCTCGCCGATCTGATCGTGCCGGACCGCGACTTCTTCTCCTGCCCGGAGGACGAGATCTCCTACATATCGGCCGAGCTGACCGTCGTCGGCGGCCGCATCGTCTACGGCGCCGGCGATTTCGCGTCGCTCGACGAGACCAAGCTGCCGCCGGCGATGCCGGACTGGTCGCCGGTGCGAACCTTCAGGGGTTATGGCGCCTGGGGCGAGCCGGACGGCGCGGGCAAGAACTCCCTGCGTCGGAACGCGATGACCGCCTGCGGCTGCGCCAGTTCCTGCGGCGTCCATGGCCACGACCATGCCGGCGCCTGGGCGAGCACGCTGCCGATCTCCGACCTCAAAAGCTTTTGGGGCGCGCTCGGCTGCGCCTGCTGGGCCGTCTGAGGGGGCACGATGAGCACGCCCGAGAGCAAGCCGGCACAGGCATCGGCCTTCGCGCCGCTGCGCGGGCGCGTCTTCGCCGTGCTCTGGGCGGCGACGATCATCGGCAATGTCGGCTCCTTCATGCGCGACGTCGCCAGCGCCTGGCTCGTCACCGATCTGTCGGGGGCGCCGGCGGCGGTCGCACTCGTCCAGGCGGCTGCCACGCTGCCGATCTTCCTGCTGGCGATCCCGGCCGGCGTGCTCTCGGACATTCTCGACCGCCGCAAATTCCTGATCGCGATCCAGTTCCTGCTCGGCCTCGTCAGCCTGTCGCTGATGCTCCTCTCGACCGCCGGGCTCCTGAGCGTGAGTTCGCTCGTCGCTCTCACCTTTTTGGGGGGCATCGGGGCCGCCCTGATGGCACCGACCTGGCAGGCGATCGTGCCCGAACTGGTCGAGAAGCCCGATCTCAAGAGTGCGGTCGCGCTCAATTCGCTGGGCATCAACATCTCCCGCGCCATCGGGCCGGCGCTGGGTGGCCTGATCCTGGCCACGCTCGGCGCCGGCTTCACCTATGGCGCCGACGTGCTGAGCTATGTCGTCGTGATCGCCGCCCTGATCTGGTGGCGGCGCGCGCCCCAAGCCGACGATGCCCTGTCCGAGCGCTTCACAGGCGCTTTCATCGCCGGGCTACGCTATGCGCGGGCGAGCCGCGAGCTGCATGTCGTGCTGCTGCGCGCCGCGGTGTTCTTCGCCTGCGCCAGCGCCGTCTGGGCACTGCTGCCGCTCGTTGCGCGCAATCTCCTGGGCGGCGGAGCCGGCTTCTATGGCATCCTGCTCGGCGCGGTCGGCGCAGGCGCCATCATCGGCGCCCTCCTGCTACCGCGGTTGCGGGCGCGCTTCGATGCCGATGGCTTGCTGCTACTGGCGGGCATCGTCACCGCGGCGGTCATGGCCACGCTGGCGCTGGCGCCCCCGCAAGGGATCGCCGTGGCGATCCTGATGCTGCTCGGCGCGGCCTGGATCATCGCCCTGACGACGCTCAACGGCGTAGCGCAATCGATCCTGCCGAACTGGGTGCGCGGTCGGGCGCTGGCGGTCTATCTGACCGTCTTCAACGGCGCGATGACGGCGGGCAGCCTGAGCTGGGGCACGGTCGCCGAGGCCGCGGGCCTGCGGGGAACGCTGGTGATCGCAGCAGGCGGCCTGTTGGTCGCTGCGATCGTCATGCACCGGGTGAGGCTTCCCGCTGGCGAAGCGGATCTGGCGCCGTCGAACCACTGGCCCGAGCCTCTGGTGGCCAGCAGCGTCGCGCCTGACCGCGGTCCCGTTCTGATCCTGATCGAATACCGGGTTCAGGCGACGGATCGTGAAGCGTTCGTCGCGGCGATCCGGCGTCTCGCCGTCGCACGTCGTCGCGACGGCGCCCATGACTGGGGCATCACCGAAGACACCGCCGACCCGGAGACGCTGGTCGAGTGGTTCGTCGTCTCGTCCTGGGCTGAGCATCTGCGCCAGCACAAACGGGTGTCGAAAGCCGATGCCGATCTGCAGCAGCAGGTCAGACGCTTCCATCTCGGCGATGCCCCGCCCGTCGTGCGCCATTTCCTCGATCTGCGCCCGACGCCCGCGTGACGGGGAGATCCCCTGCATCAGCCTTCCATCCCAACCCAAGGAGACGACCATGTCCGGCTATCTCGAAGTCCTGACTCCCCAGAACAGCCAGATGATCTTCATCGACCAGCAGCCGCAGATGGCCTTCGGCGTACAGTCGATCGATCGTCAGGCGCTGAAGAACAATGTCGTCGGCCTCGCCAAGGCGGCGAAGGTCTTCGGCATCCCGACGACCATCACAACCGTCGAAACCACGAGCTTCTCGGGGCACACCTATCCCGAGCTTCTCGCCGTCTTTCCCGAGAGCAAGATCCTCGAGCGGACCTCGATGAACTCCTGGGACGACCAGAACGTCCGCGACGCGCTCGCCGCCAACGGCCGCAGGAAGGTCGTCGTCTCGGGACTCTGGACCGAGGTCTGCAACACCACCTTCGCGCTCTGCGCCATGCTGGAGGGCGGCTATGAGATCTACATGGTCGCCGACGCCTCCGGCGGCACCTCGGCCGACGCCCACAAATACGCGATGGACCGCATGGTTCAGGCCGGCGTCGTGCCGGTGACCTGGCAGCAAGTGCTGCTCGAATGGCAGCGCGACTGGGCCCGCCGCGACACTTATGACGCCGTCGTCGCGATCGCCAAGGAGCATTCCGGCGCCTATGGCATGGGCATCGACTACGCCTACACCATGGTCCATGGCGCGCCCGAGCGTGTCGCGCATGGCGAGCGCATCGGCCCCAACCCGGCCAAGGTGGCCTGAACCGAGCCCGGTCCGGGCGGCTGGCGGGAGACGCCGGCCGCCCGCGGATCAGGCGGACAGGCGGGGGATGTCGGCGGCCGGCTCGAGCCGCCGCCGCCAGGCACCGGGCGGCATCCCGACGAGCTGCTTGAAGACGCGGGTCAGATGGCTCTGGTCGCCGAAGCCGCAGATCAACGCGATGTCGGAAATCGGGAGGTGGGCGGCCGCGAGATGTTGCTTCGCCTCGTCGACCCGCAGCTGCATCAGATAGCGCTGCGGCGCGACGCCCGTGCTGCGCCGGAAGGCTCGGGCGAAATGGCTGGCGGTGAGGCGGCATTCGCTCGCCAGCTGGGAAATCGTCAGTTCGGATGCCAGCCGCGCGGACATGATCTCCTTGGCCCGGCGCTCCTGCCAGGGTGCGAGCCGCCCGCCTGCCCGTTCTTCGGCGCAGCCGGGACCGCCATAGACCTCCGCGACATGGGTCAGGAGGCAGATCGCGAGCTGGTCGATCAGCAGCGTGTTGGAGCCGGTCGACTGGGCGGCGCGCATCAGCGTGTCGCACAGGCCGGCCAGGATTGGGTCCGGCCGCCCGGCATCGCAGCGCAGGCTGCCGACAGACTGGGAGCGACGCTCGCCGACCGCGGCCAGCGCCCTGACGGGGATGTAGATCTGCAGCGCATCGACCCGGCCGCAGAGCTGCCATTGCGGCTTGTCGCGCAGATCGGTCAGGCTGACAGAGCCAGCGGGCAGCGGCCCGTGATGTTGCGGCTCACCCCCCACCCAGCAGCTGTGGCCGTCGAGCCGGTCGATCGGACAGAGCAGCGAAAAGGCCGCATCGGGCGGGGCTGGCCGCGTGCGTTCGCGCCGCCTCTCGCCGCAGGTCAGCCGCGTCGCCACCAGCGACAGTTCGCCCTCGAGCCTCAGTGTGCTGACGTCCTGGCCGCGCACGCCGAAATGCCGGGCGGCGCGTTGACCGAAGAAGCCGTCGGTCGACAGCGGCACAGGCAATCCCATGATCGGTCTCCCGGTTTGCGAGCGTGGTGTCAGGCTGGACCCCATGCTGCAGCACCGTCGAAGGCCCGGCAATCATCTGCCCGGATGAGCTTATGCGGTGGCGTTATGGACGATTCGCGACGGCCCTGGCGCGCCGTACTCAGCGCGACTCCATTAGGCAGTCGATGAAGTCGCGCACGAGTTGCGACTTGGGCCGCTCCGGCGGGCGGATGAGCAGGGTGCGGCTGTTGACGACCGGTTCGAACGGCCGCAGCACGACCCGGCTCTGGTCGAAGCCCGCGACCGCATAGTTGGTCAGCAGGCCCGCTCCGATCCCCTCGGCCACCATCGCATAGACGGTGGAAGCATAGAGGGTCTCGACGACGATTCGCGGCATCGGGACACCGGCCTCACGAAAGATCATCTCGAAGCGCCGGCGCACCCGATCCTCTGGCACATAGGCGATGAAATCGCGTCCGGAGAGATCGTGAGGCCGGATGACCTCGCGCCCGACCAGGGGATGGCCGGGTGGCAGGGCGCAGAGCTCGCGCGGCTGGACGAAAATCTGTTGCTCGATACCGGCAAGTTCGATTTCGTCCGCCGCCAATCCAAGATCGTAGGCTCCACTCGCAACGCCGTCACGCACGTCGCGGGAGGACTGGACCATCAGCGTCACCGTCGCATCGGGCCAGCGGGTGCGGAATTTCACGATCGCCTTGGGGACGACCGAGCCGCTGAGCGAGGAGAGGCTGGCGATCCTGATCTCGCCGGCGCCGCTGTCGCGGATGCGCGCCGCGGTCGAGCGCAGGCGGTCCATGCCGCGGAAACTCGCCTCGACGTCCTCGTAGAAGAGACGACCCTCCGGAGTCGGGATGATTCGACTTCGCACACGGCTGAACAGGCTGAAGCCCAGCGATCGTTCGAGATCCGCAATCAGACGGCTGGTGGCAGGCTGGCTGACCCCGATGATTTCAGCCGCCCTCGACACCGTGCCCGCCTTCATCACGGCTGCGAACGCCTCGATCTGGCGCATGTTCATGAAGCGGTCTCCTGCGGTGTCTTCGTCATGGCCATGCAAGCGGGATGCTGGCGGCACTGAAAACGCCGCCGGACATGGCCGTTCCGATCTGGTTGCTTAGCGTCCGTCCTCGATCTCTTGCAGCGCCCGCAATCTGCCTGCGTCAATGGCGCTCCGTTGCTCAGTGCCGGTTGGTTCGGCTCGATGTTTCGGGCCTCGCGAGAGGACCAAACCGAGCAGGGCGGCCGCTTCACGGCGTGCAGCCTGTCCACGCACCGCTGGAGCGGCGCTCCGGCAGGGCACGCCGACCGCCGATCCCACGAGACGCCGCGTCAAATTGATCAGCCTCAACGTCGTCAGCTTCTGCGGCGGGCTTCCCGACGGCCCCGAGAAGCTGTCGCCGCCGGCCTGAGCGCTGCGCGATGCGGGAGGAGATTCAGCCCCTTGCCTGATCGACCCGTTGGATATACATTATGTTTAATCGTATAATGTCTATGTGAGGATGTCGTGGCCGCGATCGAAATCTCTCCCACCTTGACGGCCGCCGGCCAGCCCGATGCGGCCACCTTTGCCGGGCTCTCCGGCTCGTCTTTCGCCGGCGTCGTCAATGTCCGGCCCGATGGCGAGGAGGGTGGGCAGATCGACCATGAGCGCGCGGCCCTGATCGCGCGGGAAGCCGGGCTGGGCTACGCCTATGTCCCGGTGCGGTCCGAGACGATCACCGAGGCCGACATCAGGGCGTTCCAGACCGAAGTGGCCGCCATGAAGGGGCCCGTCTATGCGCATTGCCGCTCCGGCACGCGCGTCGCGATCCTGCATGTCCTCG
>NZ_LSKN01000208.1:0-20047 GCF_001557075.1 Methylobacterium sp. CCH7-A2 | reverse complement strand
GCGGTCTCAGTTGGCGTCCGGTTTCAGGCAGCCGACCAATGGCAGGAACTGGCGCGAACCGGCACGCTGTTCGATTACGTGGACCGGGCTTGTGAGGCTGCAACCCGACATTGACGATCGCGTTGTGCGACAAGGCCGCAAAGAAGCCCCGCGTAATGGTTTGCTACCACCTTCAACCTATTCAGGGTGCAGTCCGCGCACAGCTCCAAGCCCTGACGAACGCCTCGGCGTGCTCTGCCAGGAAGGCGTCGAGCTCGATAGGCCGCCGCTCCGCCCCGCCGAGTTCTCCCTGGTGCAGGAAGGCGAGGAGCACTGGGGCGATCAAGGCGAGCGCCGGCCCGCGCGGATCGACCTTTCGCATTTCGCCCAAAGCCATGTGAGCGGCGAGGCGGGTCTCCGCCGCGACGATCGTCGGCTCGAGCGCGTTGTCGAGGAAGGCCGGGCCAAGGCCCGGGTGCCTGAGCCCCTCAATCAGCCCTGTGGCGAACATCGCGCCCAGGCCGCCATAGCGGAAGCCGTCCGCCATGTGGCGAAGCGCGTCGGCGATCGATTGCGCGAAGGGGCCGCTCGGCTGCGCCATCGTCGCTAGCGGCTCCGCTCCACGTCGAAAATCATCCTCCATGATCGCCCGCACGACGTCCTCGCGCCGTCCGAAATAATGGGTCAGCGTCGAAAGGCTGACTTCGGCTGCCGCCGCCAGTTCGCGCCATGACGCAAGCCCCGCCTCCCGGTCGCAGAGGCGCGAGCGCAAACGCGCGATCAGCGCCGCGCGACGCTCCGCATGGGCCAGATTCCGCGTCCCTCGTTTTCTCATTGTGGATCAACTGAACCAATCGAAAGAAAATGCATTACAGCATATGATCCAATCCAAAGGAGGCATCATGCTCGATCCCTATCTCTCGCTCGACGGCGCGCGCGCCATCCTCGTTCTGCTGCTGGCGATCGCCCAGCCGCTCATGGGTTATTGGCCGCAATTGCGGCGGTGGCCGCACACGACCCCGTCGCGATCGGCGCGGCTGCAAACCCCCGTGGTCCCGATCGAATGGGCTTTCGCCATCTGGGGCGTCATCTTCACGGGTTGCCTCGGCTTTGCAATCTGGCAGCTCATGCCGGCCAATCTCGGCGATCCGCTCCTGCGCGAGATCGGCTGGCTGGCGATCGCCGTGTTCTCGCTGACGGTCGCCTGGGAATACTACGTTCCCAAGCACGATCTCAGCTGGCCCAGCGTCGGGCTGATCGTCGCGACGCTGGCTTGCCTCCTCCTGATCATGGTCCGGCTCGAAGCCGCCGAGCCTCACAGCACGACGACCTTCTGGCTCGTTGCCGCGCCTTTCCAGCTCTTCGCGGGCTGGATCTCGGCGGCGGTGTTCGTCAACGCGTCGTCCACGCTGCGGCGCGGCGGCAGCGAGCAGGGAACTGTCTGGACCATCGGATTCGTCGCGGCAGCCGTAGTGCTTGGTGGGATCGTGGCATTCGCCAGCGGCGCGGTGATCTACGTCGCCGCGATCGCGTGGGCCCTGTTCGGCATCGTCGTCGCAAACATCGTCCGCGAGCCGAACCAGTTCGTCGCGCTCTGCGCGGGAGCGGCGATCCCGCTCGTGATCGCTGTCGCGCTGGTCTGACGGGTCAAGTCCTGATCGATCATAGGACGGGCAAACCGAGCTCGCTTGCCCGTCCTACTTGGGATGGCTGAGTGGAATCACATTGATGAGGTTAGCGAGAACGGCTGCGGGCGGAGGCGCGCTGATGGCGGCGCTCGGCATCGACATCCTGTCGCACTGTCGCACCGGGTTCAGGTGGCCTGTACTGAACGTCCGTTGTCTGGAGGCGAGCGAAGGGCAGCTTTTGGCGCATCAGGTTGGTCAACGAAGACTTAAGCCAGCCACCACCACCATTCACGTTTCGGCGTCTCGCTTTTGCGGTGGCAGACCACATTTTGTTGGTTGGCATCGCGAACAATTGGCCCATGGCCGAACCATCAAGTCATGCCCTAGCCCAACGGCCACGGTGCAATCGAGGCGCTTCGGCGTGTAGCTGCGCCGGGCCTGTATTTCGACCACCAATCAGGTCCTAACCGTTCGCTTGGAAGAATTCTCCAAAAAGGGTACGGCCAAATAGGCGCTGACACTCTTACATCCCCGGCCCCTTATCGCCGGGTGACCTCTTGGGTCGACCTGTTCCGATTACGATAGGCGGCGCCGATTTTTGAGGGTTCACCTTGGGTGATGTTGCAAGGACGTCTTTGTCTGTAAGTGTCCTTGGATTGATCATGTCGTGGTCCAATTTCCGATATCCCGTGTTGGTCCGGGTTGCGGCGGGCGGGTCAGGATGATGGTGCTTCCCGGGCAGGTCATCGATCAAGGGTATCGCGGACGCGAGTGGTTTGAGGTTTGCGTTCGGATCCGGTGCAGGCCGTTCTACGGTCATATCTAAAGCGGCGCGGGGCTGGCTCCGCGCGCTATCCAACAAACGTTCTGCCGCGCGCAGCCTTCGCAACGCGACCTTGCGCAGTCGTTTGCCAAGGGGTTGGTGTTCGTCATCGTCAGAGAGCGGCCGCGTCGAGCCTGCGAGGATTTGTTCAACTCTTATTCTGGCGGCCGCGCCCGCAATTGCAGCTTTGTCGGGTATTTTGCTGGCCTGCAATGGAGTCTGAACTTTTGCTTCGGCCTCGATCAGTGTCGCCGCAGCCCGGGCCTGCTGGGCGACAGGCCCCTCTGCCGAGGGCTTCCAGAGGATATCAGCCTCCGACAGAATGTTTGGCTTGACCAATGCGGGATCAAGACTGCCGGATGCGCGTGTTTGCGCGCTACGCAAAGCAGCTTGGAGCGCCCTCGGTCGCTCGTTTGCAGCGATAAAAGTCGATACTGGGACGTTGCCTGCGGCCTGCCGGTGGTCAGCTTCACGCCCCGTCGCATCTATTCTGCGTAGCGCGGTCTTGCGCCGACGCGCACCGGTTGATCCGACTTCGTCCACGTCGAGCGTGAACGGCGCCGGTCCAGAAAGCGCGATCATGGACGGCGACCCGGCCTGGTGCGCCCTTGCGACGATTGTGAGTGTTGTCGGATCGGCGCCAGGCGCTGCCCAACTAACGTGGCGAGCAGGCGCGCGGTCCTGATCCGGCGCCCTGCCGTCTCGCCGGTCCAGCCCGCTTGAAACTGACGGAGCGCGGGACCGCCCGATGCCCGAGGTCCTCGCAATGTCGACCTCGATGCCCCGATTGACCTCGGCGCCACGCTCCTGAGCGAGCCGTCGTGTCCGGGCGATCATCGCCTTGAAGCGCCGAAGCCCTGCCGAAGGCGCTATGTCCGCCTGATCGTCTGATATCACTGGTGCGACGACCGAGGAGGTCAGCATCGAGAGTCGCACACGCCAAGATGCCGCAAGTTGGGTCCGCAGAGCCCGAGCGATCGGATTGAGCACCCAAAGCGCCGCCCGGTCGCGGACGAACGAGCGCGCCTGGCGTAACGATTTTCCGAGGAGCACCACCGCCGCCTGAACGAGACGCGGCTCGGATTCCGCTCCGGCTCTCCGCAGTCGTTGATCGGCCCGCCGTGACCAGCCGACTCTCGCGGCTCTCGGATCAAGCGCATAACCGCTCGCAGGGTGAGCAAGCAATTCGGTGCGCGTCAGCCGTCCGCCGAACCAGGAAAGACAGGTCGCGGGCGAGAGCATTGCCGCGAGCCGCTTTCGCTCTGCGGTCGTGAGCGCTTCGGGATCGCTCCTCGCATGATTCTGCCCGGGCGTCGGAACCCGGACAGAGGGAGGCGCGCTCGCCGATGTCATTTCGGGGGCGCGTCCTTCTTCGATCTTCGGCACGATCTGCGCGTGGGATCTGGTTCGCATGCGTTGGCGGAACGCAGCGACCGGATCGGCGGCACCGAGCCAGTCGCGCACATTATCGACGTAGTCGCTGGGATTGGCCTTCAGCGGCTGCGCGTTCGCCTCGCGCCGCAACTGGTTCATCACGCGCTCGATCTGATCAGGGGTCAACGCTCGCTCTGGCGTCGGCGCTACCTGATCGACACCTCGGAACCCGCCGGCGCGGCTGATGCCCGCCTGGCGTGAGCGATCGAGCCTGAGCACGCGTTCGCCATCGACCTCGATCCTGAGCGAGTGGCGATGGCGCGTGCAGGCGACGTAGAGATTGGATGCATTCATTGCGCACAGATGGGCGACTACCGCGACATCGACTGTTGCACCTTGGGCGGCGTAATTCGTGACGGCATAGGCATGCTGAAGGTGGATCGCTGCGCTGTTGCCAGTCTTGTCCTTCACGGCGAGATCGCTGATCCGGGCAGCGAGTTCGAGCGGGCGCCCGTCTTCGTCTCGGCGGTCGAGCCGGAACACGATCCTAGCTTGCTCGCCGTCGCTATCTACAGAGAGAATCGTTGCTACGTCCGAGTTGAAGACCTGCGTTGCGAGACGCAACCTGCGCCCGAACATGACGCGATCGCCGACGCGCAGTTCGACCGGCACGGGATCACCCCCGCCGCGCCCCACGGCGTCAACGAAGATCGCGGTTTCGCCGAGCAGTCCATCCTGAATCAGGATCTGGCGGACGCGGCGATTGAGCTCCGCGACGTCCTCGTTGCGAACCGCAATCAGCAGCCTGCGCGCCAGCGCTTGTGTGCTCCAGCCAGGCTCTGCCCGCGACGGGTCGTCGAGATACGATCGCGCGCAGGCGGCTAGCGTCGTTTCGCGGTCCCTATGCACGGCGACCGCCCCAGCTTCGTCATAACGGGCGAGCCCCGCTGACGCATCCCCTGCGGCAAACTGCGTGGAAGCTTCGCACATCCACTCGAGCCCCTGTCGCCGGATCTGGTTGAGGCGATGCGAGCCGAGCAGGTCGATGAGGGCTCGCATCGGCGCGCCGCGCGCGATCGGCTGCAACTGGCGGGTATCGCCCGTGAGGATCAGCTTGGCGCCCGCCGCCGTCACCGCTTCGACCAATGTCTGGAGATCGCGCAATCCGGCCATTCCCGCCTCGTCCACGACGATGACGGTGTTACGATCGATGACCCGTGTGCCCTCCCGGATTTCGACCGCGAGCGGATCGAGGGCCAACGCGTCGGCGAGCGCGACCCTCGCTTCCTGTCCGGCAAGCCGGGCCGCTCGCCAGGCTGGCGCCGCGACGAGCACCTGGCGCCGATCCGCGATCAGGATGTCTCGCAGCAGTTTCAAAACGTGCGTCTTGCCGGTGCCGGCCGCGCCCTCTGCGACGCACACGCCGTCGGGACCGAGCATGTGACGCACCGCGTCGCGCTGCTCGCTGCTGGCGGTGCTGACGGCGAGCACCGCTTCGACGGCCGCTGTTTCAGGCGCGGCCCAGGCGCCGCGCGCGGCGAGGGCCGCTTTTAGCAGCGCGTGCTCGTCACGGATCGCTTGTGATGGCATGAAGCGCTTCAGCTGGTGCGATAGGTACGGCAAGCCGATCAACTCGCCTTGACGGGCCCGAGCGCGCTCCAGGATCTGCGCCGGCGCCAGCTGCGTCTGGAAGGTCTGCGCCTCGATCCGGAGGATGTCGGCATGCGAGATGGTCAGCTCCCGCTCGAACAGCTCGGCATACGCGCTGCGAGCGGCCATCTGAAACACGACGGGTTTGTCCGGCAAGTTGCGCCTGCGTTCCGACTGAGCCTCTACTCGATCCCAGATCGTTTCTATGTCGAAGCCGATCCCAGCCAACTGCGCATGCCAGTCCTGCTGCAGCTGCGACAGGGGCGTCGCGCTGTCCTTGCGCGGCCGCGTGCCGAGCGCCGCGATCTCGGCGGCCCGCCGGTTCTCCGCGCTTGTCAGGCCTTTGCGGTTGAGCTCGCCGACCACCGCGGCTCGGCGCTTGCTGAACAGCTCGCAGACCTCGCGAGGTACACCGGGGATCTCGATCCCGATCCCCTTGCCGATCGCGACGATACCCATCCGTTCGCGCAGGAGCCGCACGAGCTCGGCCCGATAGAGTGCCGAGAGCGCATTCTTGTAGGTGAGCAGGAGCCTGTTCTCGATTGCGCCGAGCGAGCCGTCGTCGCGCACGCAAATGTTGAACAGGACCGCATGGCTGTGCAACTGCGGATCGCGGTCTCGGCTCGTTAGATGCCGGTAGACCGCAACGATGCTTTCGGTGGCGGGCAGGCGCACTGCGCCCTGCTTGCCGCGGCGGTTGAGGATCAGCCCCATGGCTGCCGCCAGCCGTAGCGTCTTTTCAACCGCGTCGTCATGGATCGCGAGCAGAATGTCGCGACGTCTTGGTTCCGAGAGTAGCGCCAGCACCGAGATCACCTTCTCCGCCGAGAAGGTCAGATCGTAGGCGACCACACGCCGCGGTCCCCGACCGCGAGAGCGCTTGCCCGCCCGATCGCGGGTAGTGGTGACCGGCATGATCGCGCGTCGACCGGTGCGCGGGTCGCGGCCCTGGCCCAGCCGCTCGACCAGATCGAACTGCGCCAGACTCCCGTCGAGGATTGACCCGAATGGACCGGCGTCGAGATCGTATCCAAGCGGAGCGGGCCCGGCCAACCGCATGAGCGTGCCGCGCGATCCGGTGCGGTCTTCGTAGTAGTTCAAACCGAGATCGAACTCGTCGAGCCCCGCACGCCCCTCCGCGACGCGGTAATAGGCGATCGAGTTGATGATCTCGATCGTGATCATCGCCGTGCACGCCCCGTTGCGATGAGCGCGTCCGCGATTGCCTCGAGCTGCGCGTCGACGACCTGCGCCCGCGCCAGCCATCGCTCGACCCCCTCGGCCAGAACCTGTTCCCGCAGCGCGCGCTCGATGATGCGCGCAGGTGAGCAGCGCTGCAGGCGCGCCAGGCGTTGGACGTGATCATGGACCTCGACCGACAGTGCGACGCGCAGTTCCCGGGTCGAGGCGCGAGTTTCCGATCGAGAGTTAAATGCTGTCATGGGCTTGCGGCTCCTTCCGCCGAGTTTGCTGCACCCGGGGTGCGTAAGGTGTGCCCCGTTTGTTCCTGCACCGCAGAGCGCCTGTCAGGAGGTCATTTGACTCAGTCGTTATCATCCGTCAATCTATGCATGATGTAGAAATTGACCGAGACATTTGGAGACACGCCATGACCGACGATGCCAGCACCGCCACCGATGTAGGGGCGAGGAAGACGGCCCTGCGTCGAAAGCCCTTTCAGGCCATGATCGCCGCAGCGCTGGCCGAGGGACCGCCTACGCTCACGCAGAACGAGTTCCGGAGTGAGTTCGGCTCGGCGTGCAGGATGTTGTGGGAGGAAGGCCACACGGCCGAGGGAGTAGCCGAGCGCTACATCGCGCAGCTCGACGGCGCGTCCGTTCGTCTGAGAAAGCAGATTCGCGCGGAGATCAGGCAGCTCTGGAACGAGTTCGAGAACGGTACCTGGCGGCCGGCCGCCGCCGGGAACGGAGCGCGAGGCGGTCAGTCGAGCCAGAAGGCCGATCAGACTGACACGCAGGAACACGGCCAGGCGGAGCATCAGAAGCAGGCTCCCGTCGAGGCAAAGATGGACGAGGCGCGTGCCTACGCGGCGCATGAGAACGGCGAACAGGCGACGTCGGCGGAGGGCAACGGCGATGACGCCGATGAAGCGCCGGACGATCCCGCACCGACGGACAACGAGGACGGCGGTCGTTCGCCCGAGCCTGATCTGGCTGACACGGTTGGCGAGGAAGAGGAGGGGCCGCCTAATGACAAGGAGGACGCCGAGACGCTCGCGCTGCGGCAGGACCTTGAGGACGCCGCGCACGAGGCGAGGCGCACGCCCGGCTACGGGCCCGAACGGTGAGTCCCCATCTCGAGCTGCGCAACCTCGAGCGCCGGGTCCTGCCCGGCGGCTCGCAGGGCATCGAGCAACTCGCGGGCGCTCTCGCATTCGGCGGCATGGTTCGAGCAGAACAGCGCCCGGTAACCGAGGCTGCAGTAGCCGATCAGCGCGATCAGCGTCTGGGTGGTGAGGGTGGAGCGGCGAGGCGCGGCGACGCGCGTCGCCGAGGTCGATACCAGAAGGACGTCGTCGTCGACCGCGAAAGCCAGGTGCAGGAGCGGCGTGCGCTTCATTGCCCCGAGCACACCGGGCAGCTTCAGCCGGGTGCGGGGACCGACGCTCCAGCCTTTGGCAGCCCAGACCGGCCGCGCGCCAGGGAAGCGTTCGGAAACCAGCTGCGCCGCCGCTTTCGAGACGAAAGCCTGCCACTCGGCATCGCTCGCCATGCTGTCTGGAGCACGACGGCCGGTTCGACGGCTGCCGCGCTCGAGCTCGCGCAAGCCCGACAGGGCGATGTCGCCGGCCGCAAGCCGCTGCGCGGCCGCCAGCGCGCTCGGCCGGTCCCGGCGCGCCCAACCGGCGAGTGCCAAAACCGCGTCGATCGGAGCCCGACGCAGGTCTTGGCCGAGTTTGGCATCGTCCTTCGCCTCCACCTCGCGCACGAAGCGCGCCGCGCGCACCAATCGCTGCACGACCTGCATCTTGCCGTCGACCTTTAACGCAAACGCCCGGTAGGCCTCCTCGCGCGCGCCTCCAGACGCCTCCAAATGCGCGATCGCCTGCTCGGCATAGCCGAACCATGCATTTGCCGTCGCCAGAAAGCGACGCGGCGACGCTGCATCGCCCGTCTCGACCATTCGATCCACCATCACCGGGAGCCCTAGCATGACTAACGCCACCAAAGACAACGATCTTAACTCCGAGCGGATCGAGACGCTTGACCGCTTCGGTCAAAAGCGCAGCGACCGCCCAAGTAAATCTGCCCGTCAAGAGCGAACCGACGCGGCGGATGGCAAGCTGCCCGCCGAACTGACCGATCACGAGGTGCGCCTGAAGCTCGCCGATCTTTCCGGGCAGGTCTATCTGCGCGGTTTCCATCGCAATCGGGCGATGCTGAAGCCGGCTGAGGCAGTCGTAGTCGCTGCCTTCATCATGGCGCTCGCCACTTCCAAGGAAGCGATATCCATCTACGACGACATCCTCGAAGGCGATTCCGCCACGCTGGGCGAACTGTTGGGCGCGCTCGAGCGTTCGAGCGCGGCCGTCAAAACGGAGATCCAGCAGGCAGATCGTACACATCACGAAAACGAGGCTGCCGCCTGGAACAGTACGGCGGCGCCGGTCGAGCCGCGCCAATGACGACGGCGCAGCTTGCCCCATCGGCTGCCCCGCCCGCCAGACCGGCGTTCAGGGCACGCCAGCCGGCAACGCGGCCATCGCCTGCGCTTCGATCTGACGCGCAAGATTATTCAGCCCGGCGCGGCGCAGGTAAGACAGTGCTGTCGTCACCTCGCGGGAACGTCTTTCATCATGTCTGCAATGGGCTTGCTTCAAAGCTGCACGCACTGACGCGGCATTTGGCATTGGCGCCAGCATGCCCGTGCGATGGAATGTCATGCCATGCCGCCGCTTATAGTTGTTTGTGCCGAGCAGAACACACAGCGTTGCTGCGATGGTGCAGGGCTGCAGAGCAAGCGCCTCATCTTCAGCCAACACATGCAGCGCGGCACGAGCGATAGGTCGCACGCCGGGAGTATAGCCGACGATCAGAGGCCACGATATCTCTCGACCCATCAGCCACGCCTGCCTGACTGCAGGATCGGTCGCAATGATCCTGCGGATGAGATCGTCGGCACGGCTCTCTCGCATAGCCGCACGCACGTTCTCCGGCCTGACGATCGAGGGAGGGGGGCTGGGAGCGCCAAAGAAGCATGGTCCGGAGACGATGATGTCGCCAGCATGACTTGGCCCACGGATACCGAAATCAAACATATTGGGTACCATCAGCGGAAGCGGTCTCGGCTTCACGTGCGTCGGATAGCGAGCCAATGGTGCAGCGGCCATCCCGGGCATCATGTAGCTCATCATCGTCCAAGCCGACTCGATGACTAACTGTGCTTCCAGCTTGGCCTGCAGCCCTGACTCCGCGAAAACAGACCCAATCGCGGGAACTTCACCGCTGAGCTTGGCCGCGAACTGGAACGGTACGAGTGGCATCGGAACCGCGAAGGAGCGGTCATCGCCCATCGACCCGGCTGCTAGATTCCCTAGCGCAATCCGTGAGCCCGCCGGAATGTGCATCGGTTGAACAGCGGCCGTCGCGTGCGCATCGGCCCCGCTGTTTTGTTTTTGCTGTTGCATCGCAAACTCCTTTCGAATGGCCAACAGGCCACCTGAGCCGCCTGTTGGGCTGAATGCTGGAGCCCTGCCAAACGGTGCAGATCCTGCGCCGATCCCGGGCAGCAGGACGCCCGTTGCGGCCTGCCTTGCGCATTGAGACGGGTAGATGCAGACGAGTTCTTAAGGGTTGCGGTGCAAAACGGACCGCCGATGGCTCAGTTTTGAAACGCGAGATTGCCTGTGAGTGATGGCAACGTTGATGCTTCCGAGCCGGGTCGGTTCGTCTGGGACGATCTTCGCCTACTGGTGGCGCTCGCTGACGAAGGCAGTCTCCGCCGGGCCGCTGGCCGTTCTGGCGTCAGCAGTGCAACAGTGCTGCGTCGCGTCGCTGCCTTGGAGGCTGCCTGCAAGGGACGGCTGCTCGAGCGCGGGCCGGACGGCGCGATCCCGACCTTGCTGGGTCAGCAGGTCATCGATATCGCCCGTAGCATGCAGGCACCAGTCAACGAACTCGAACATCTCGTCGCTGAACGTCGCGGCGAGCGGTCCTGGGTCGCCGTAACCGTGACCCAAGGCCTTGGGGTCAACTGGCTCATCCCACAGTTCAAGGCATTCCAGGACTCCCACCCCCTGATTGGGATCGACTTCCGGATCTCAAATACTGTCGCAGACATCCTGCGCTTCGATTCAGACCTCGCCATCCAGATGACGCCGCCAACAGCCGCCGACGTCGTCGCTATCAGGCTCGGCCGCATGCATTTCGAGCTGTTTGCGAGCGAGGACTATTTGAAAGCGCATGGTCGGCCCGCCTCAAGGGAGGCTCTGCGCAATCACCGGCTGATCGAACAGTGGGACGGTCACGTGTCGAACGGCCATCTCTCAAACCTACTTGGACCCGTGCGCCCCATTCAGATCGTTGCAAAGGTCCATGGCAGCTGCGGCGCGATTGCGGCGATTGAGAACGGCATCGGTATTGGTGCCCTGCCAAACTATTCCGTTGCGTTCGGCAACAATGTCGTGCCGCTCGAGCTCCCGGTGACCGCTTACCGCGACATCTGGCTGACCTACCGCCGCGAAACGCGCCACAGCCCTGCTGTCGAGCAAGCCATCCGGTGGTTGAAAGGCATCTTCGACAGTCGGAAATGGCCGTGGTTCAAAGACGAATTCATCTCCGCCGCCCATTTGCCTGCGACGTGGCGTTGAGACGCTTGCTATCAAACGCGTCAACAACGAGGGCGGAGCCTGGGCAACGCCAAGTCGGTCTACCTGAAAGTGCCTTCATATAGAGATCATTCTCGACGCGGCTAAGCGCGTTTTGGATCACGTCACACGAACCAAGCTAAGCCTGCCTCACTGGTTCACCCAGCGACAGCATGAGCCGGTTGGCCCAATTGAAGAAGGCCGCGGCGTGGATCAGGTCGGCGATCGCAAGATCGCCGAGGCCGAGCTTCCGCAGCTTGGCGACGTGATCGGCCCTGAAAGCGATCGGCGTCGTGGTCAGGGCGACCGAGGCCTCGATAATCGCGTTCCAGAGCGGGTCGATGTCGGTGCCGATCCCTTCGTCGAGCAGGCGCTGGACATCGTCGTGGCGCTTGGAGAACGTCGTGGCGAAGCGCGCATGAACCGAGGCGCAGTAGATGCAGCCATTCCTGCGGGAGACCGCGGCTGCGGCCAATTCGCGCTCGGCTCGCGGCAGGCCGTCCCTGGTGTTGTAGAAGATGTCCTTGTCGGCCAGCGTCCGCGTCTTCAGGATGTCGGGATCATGGGCCAGCAGCCGGAAATACGGGCTCTTGGTGCGCGCGATGTCGATGAGCGCGTCCTTCTGGTGGTCGCTCAGGGCGTCCTCGGGCACCGGTTCGATCCAGGCGTTCCAGTTGAGCTGGGCCTGGGTGAAGACTGTGGGTGCGCCAACCGGGGGACGCTCTGTCTCGATCGTGGTCATCGTGCAGGTCTCCGAGGCGACGGTTCAGGCGTTCAGCAGGCGCAGGCCATGCGCGGCGCGGATCTGGAAGCAGAGGAACGCGACGATCTGCGAGACCGTCACGATCTCGGGCGTGCTCCAGCCCGCCTGCTGCAGCGCGGCCAGTGCCGCGGCAGCCGCGTCGCGAGGGTGGAAGACCAGCAGATGGGCGTGCGCGAGCAGTGCCGCCAGTCGCGGGCCCAGAACGTCCCGGTCGGCGCCCTCGACGCTGAACACCGGCCCGGCGACATCCTCCACCGACAGCGGGCCGGCCGGATAGGCGCCATAGGGCCCGGTCGTCCGGGCCGCCTGCGCCTGGCGCCGGGTTGCCTCCGCGAGCGCGGCGCCGCCTGGCTGCTCTTGCAGGAGGGCATCGTAGTGCGCCGCGCCGGACGCCTCGCCATGCAGCAGCGTCACGAAGAGCGCCAAGGCCGTCCGCTCGCTCTGGCTGACGCCGCCCCGATCGCCGACGGCAAAGAGAGCCTCATAGCTCGCCTGGATATTGAGGCGGGTGACGGGTCGCTCGTGACGGAGCGCATCGAGAGTGGAGCCCGGAACGGTGCCGATGAGCGTGTCGAGCACATCCGGAGTGGCTTCGGTCGTCATGATCTGTCCTGCTTGTGTCCGGGAAGGAAGCCGTCTTCGCTCATCGCTGCCCGCCATCGATCTTGAGCAGCGCGCTGGTCTGGCCGCCGGTCCAGCCGAGTGCCGGCGCCACGTGCTGCGCGGTGAGTTCGAGCGAGCGCAGGATCAGCGCATGCGGCGGATCGACGGAATGAACCTGGAAAACGACGTCGGTCGCGCGTTCGAGGACGCTGTCGGCCGCGAGCGAGGCGATGACATCGTCGGGCGTGCCGACATGGACGTCGAACGACCGGATCAGGGCCTGGAGGCTTCGGTCGGGGACGTGATGGCCGTTGGCGATGAAGCGGTCGAGCACGCGGTTGAGGCCGATTTCGGCATATTTGAGGGCCTCTTCCCGCGTATCGGCCACGAACAGCGACCGCGAGCCGAGGATCCGCGGGGCGACGCCGGCCGGCAGGTTCGCGAGATAGGCGTCGACGATCGGGTGCTGGATCTCGGGGAGCGTGCGCCAGGGTTGATCGGCGCTGCGTGGCTGGGTGCGCGACAGCATCAAGCCCGATCCGGCCTGCCCGATGCGTTCGGCGCCGGCGGCCGAGAAGGTCGCCTGCCAGATCCGTTGTTCGAGCGAGGCGGCTTCCGGATAGAGCCGGTTCTCGTCATGGCCCAGCGCTGCGCCGCGCCAGGCGTCCAGCAGGCGGGCGTAGTTGCGGTTGAAGACCTCGTTGCGATCGGTCTTCTCGATGCCAAAGGCGAGGAAGCTCTCAGGCGTCGCACCGGTGCCCAAGCCGATTTCCAGCCGCCCGTTCGAGAGCAGGTCGAGCACGGCTGTGTCCTCGGCGAGGCGCACGGGGTCTTCCATCGGCAGGATGATGATGCCCGTACCCAGCCGGATCCGCGTCGTGCGCGCGGCGACGAAGGAGAGGAACGGCAGCGGGGAGGGCAGTCCGCCTTCGTCGCGGTGGAAATGATGCTGCGCCACCCACGCCGTATCGAAGCCCTGTCGCTCGGCATGGACGATCTGCTCGGTGGCGAGCCGGTAGCGTTCGCCGGCCGGCACATCGTCGAGAAGGCGGCTGAAAAACCCAAGGCGTTTGGTGGTCATGCTGCTTCCGCTCCGCCGAGATAGGCGTCCCTGATCCGTGCATCGACAAGCAAATCGGCGGCCGCAGCCTCGATCACGACGCGTCCCGTCTGCAGAACATAGCCGCGATCGGCGATCTGCAGGGCCAGATTGGCGTTCTGCTCGACCATGAAGATGCTGACGCCCTCGGCGTTGATGTCGCGGATCAGCGCCAGCACGCGGTCCACCCAGAGCGGCGACAGGCCCATGGTCGGCTCGTCCATGATGATGATGCGTGGTCTCGCCATCAGGGCGCGCGCCATCGCCACCATCTGCTGCTCGCCGCCCGACAGCGTGCCGGCCTGCTGACCGATGCGTTGCGCCACGCGCGGAAACAGCGTCAGCACCCGGTCGAGATCAGCCGCCACGCCGGCCTCGTCGTCGCGCGTGAACGCGCCCATCAGCAGGTTCTCGCGCACGCTCATCGCACCGAACAGCCGCCGGGCTTCCGGCACCGTGCCGACGCCGAGCCGCACGATCTGCGGGGTCGAGAGCCCCAGCACCGAGGTTCCATCGACGAGCACGTCGCCGGCGGTCGGCTTCACGAGCCCGAGGATGATCTTCATCGTCGTCGACTTGCCGCTGGCATTGCCGCCGAGCAGGCAGACGATCTCAGCCCGCTCGACCTTGAGCGACAGCCCGAAATGCGCCTGAACGGGGCCGTAGAACGTGTCGACGTCGCGCAGTTCGAGGATGGGGGGCGTGTGCGTCATGGCCGCCTCAGGCTGTCACGGGGAGCGGCGATGCGGCGTCGGCGGCCGGAGCCTTGCCGCCAACCGCGCCATGGCCGAGATAGGCCTCGATCACGGCCGGGTCTGTCCGCACGGCCTGCGGTTTGCCCTCGGCGATCTTAAGGCCGTCATCGAGCACGATCACCCTGTCCGACAGGCGCATGACCATGTCGAGCTTGTGCTCGATCAGCAGGATGGTCTGGCCTCGTGCCTTCAGGCTGGCGATGATCTCGAGCATCTCCGCTGTTTCGGTCGGGTTCATGCCGGCAGTCGGTTCGTCGAGCAGCAGCAGCCGGGGCCGCGCCGCCAGCGCCCGGGCGATCTCGACGCGCCGGCGGTTGGCATAGGACAGGCTGTGCGCCGGCTGGTCGATGCGTGGCAGCAGCCGCTCGCCGAACAGGCTCAGGATCTTCCGAACCTCCTCGCGCAGGGCGGCCTCTTCCGCTTGGACCGAGGGCGGCCGGATCAGCGCCAGCGCCAGTTCCGCCAGCGGGCCAATGACCGGCCAGTCGGGACGAACCGCCTGCAGCCGGCCATGCGCCCCGACCAGCACATTGTCGCCGATGCTCAGATTGGCGAAGACGCGTCCATGCTGGAAGGTGCGGGCGATGCCGGCGGCGGCGATGCCCTCCGGCGAGCGCCCGGCGATGTCGGCTCCTGCGAACCGGATCGTGCCGGCATCGGGCTTGTCGAGCCCGCTGATCAGGTTGAAGGCCGTCGTCTTGCCGGCGCCATTGGGGCCGATGACGCTGACGAGCTCGCCTTCAGCGATCGAGAGATTGATCCCGCCGACGGCGGTGACGCCGCCGAAGCGGCGCACCAGCCCGGTCACGTCGAGCAGAGGGGCGGTCGCGGAGGGGGAGAGAGCCGCGTTCATCAGACGGTCCCAAGCAGGCCCTGCGGCCGGAAGCGGACCAGCAGCAGCAGCGCGACGCCGTAGAGCAGGATCCGGTACTCGGCGGCGACGCGGAACACCTCCGGCAGTCCGATCAGCGCAACGGCTCCCAGGATCGCGCCGCCGACATGGCCCATGCCGCCGAGGATCGCGATCGTCAGCGCCAGCACGGAAATCTGCGTGTTGAAGGTCTCATGGTTGATGAAGGAGTACATATGGGCGGTGAAGGCGCCGCTGATGCCGGCGACGAAGCCGCCGAAGGCGAAGGCCAGCCCCTTGTAGCGGTTCAGCCCGATGCCGAAGGAGCGTGCCGCGACATCGTCATCGCGCACGGCGCGCAAGGTGCGTCCGAGATGGGAGCCCAGCAACCTGACCTGCAGCAGCGCCAGCGCCAGCATCAGCGCCAGAGCGAGCCAATAGATTGCGTTGGTCTCGTAGAGGGCATGGCCGAAGAGTTCGAGCGGCGGGATGCCGGCGACGCCGATCGGACCGCGGGTTACGCTCTCCCAGTTCAGGATGACCAGGGCGACGATCTCGCCGATGCCGAGCGTGGCGATCGAGACATAATGGCCGCGCAGCCGGAAGGCGGGCGACACCAGCACCGTGCCGAGGCCTGCTGCCATGAGCCCGCCGGCAACGAGGCACAGCCAGACCGGAACGCCATAATCAGCAGCCAGCAGCGCCGAGGTGTAACCGCCGATGGCGAGCAGCGCCGCATGGCCGAGCGAGACCTGGCCGCTGGTGCCGGCGACCAGGGTGATGCTCAGGCCCAGCAGCGCATAGAGCCAAGCATTGGTGAGCGTCTGGATTAGGTAGCCGTTGTCGATCAGCAGGGGCAGCGCGATGGCACCCGCCGCAAGGGCGGCGAGCAGCGGCACGGGCAGCCGGATCGGCTTGCTCGGCGCGATGAAGGTGCCGGTCATCGGCTCGGGCGGGAGCTGGTGGCGGCTGGCGAAGAGGCCGTTGGGCCGCAGCACCAGGATCGCGATCAGCAGGAGAAAGGCGAACAGGTTGCGATAGCTGGTGCCGAGCAGGGCGACGCCGTAGCTCTCGATCAGCCCCAGCAGCAGCGAGCCGGCGATGGCCCCGGGCACATTGCCGACGCCGCCGACGACCTCGGCAACGATCCCCTTCAACGTCGCCTCGAAGCCCATCGTCGGTGTGATGACGTTGTAGTACATCCCGACCAGCACGCCGCCGACGCCGCCGAGCGCGGCCGCGATGGCGAAGACGATGCAGTTGACGTGATCGACGTCGACGCCGACGACGCGGGCGGCATCGCGGTCGAGTGCGGTGGCCCGTACGGCCCAGCCCCATTTCGTCAGCTTGAGGAAGGCAAAGAGAGCGCCGGCCGCGGTGAGGCCGATGCCGCCGATCAGCAGGTCGAGCACGCCGATCGAGCCGCCTCCGATCTGGAAGCGCCAATTGGGAAGCTGCATCGGCACTGCGCGCGGATCTGGGCTGAACAGGATCTGCACCGTCTGGTCGATGACGAAGCTCAGACCGATGGTGGCGAGCAGCGGCGCAATACGGGGCGCTCCCGCCAGCGGCCGGATGCCGAAGCGCTCGATGGCGATGCCGAGCAGGGCGGTCAGAAAGATCACCAGCAGCAGCGTCACCGGAAACGGCGTCTGCAGCACCGAAACCGCGACCCAGCCGACATAGGCGCCGACCACATAGACCGAGCCATGGGCGAAGTTGATGAGCCGGCTGACGCCGAAGATCAGCGCCAGCCCAACCGCCAGCAGGCCATAGATGTTGCCGATGATCAGGCCGTTGACGGTGTGGTCGAACCAGGAGGTCATGCTGGCGTCCTCGATCCCGAGAGGGCACGGCTCATCAGTTCGTCTTCACTCCGTCCCAGAGCGTGAAGCGACCGTTGCGGACCACCAGTTGGGCGCTGGTCGCGCCGCTGATCCGCCGCGTTTCGGGATCGAAGGTCGCCTTGCCATAGACCACGCTCGGCACATCCTTCACCTTTGCGAGCGTATCGCGGATGGTGGTGCGATCGAGATTGGGCGTCTCGCGGAGCACCTGGCCGAACAGAACGACCGTGTCATAGGCATAGGCGTTGAAGGCGTCGGGCTCCTTGCCGTATTTGGCGTGGAAGGACTTGACGAAGGTCTGCACCTCGGGGCGCGGATCCTCGGGGAAGAAGCGCGCATTGGTGAAGACACCCTCCGACGCCTCGGCGCCGAGTTCGATGAACTTCGGCGAGTAGATCGAGCTCGAGGCCGCGATCGGCACGGTCACGCCCGTCTGCCGCGCTTGCCGCACGATCAGCGCGCCGTCTGCATAGTAGGACACCAGGAAGAGCCCGTCGGGCTTGGCATCGCGCACCCGCACCAGCGTCGAGCGGAAATCCTTCTCGTCGGGCTGATAACCTTCTGCCGCCACGACTTCGGCGCCCAGTTCCTTGGCCTTGGCGGCGAAATGGTCCCTGCTGGTCCGGCCCCAGTCGGTGTTGAGGAACAGGATCGCGATGCGCTTGAAGCCGACCTTGTTGACGACATAGGTCGCATTCAGGGGCTGCTCGTCGGCCTGGCTGACCGAATTGCTCCAGATGAAATCGCCCGTCTTGGTGAAGTTGGGGTGCGAGTTGGTGAAGCCGAACTGGACGAGCCCGGCGCGCTGGTAGATTGGCGAAGCGGCCATCGAGGCCGGGCTCGCGAAGTCACCGAGCTGGGCGACGACACGCTTGTCGGCGACGAATTTCTGCGCCACCGCCACAGTCTGCTTCGGATCGCTCTGGGTGTCCTCGAAGATGTACCGCAGGGGGCGGCCCTTGATGCCGCCCGAGCCATTGATCTGCTCGAGAGCGAGGTCGAAGCCTTGCTTCCACTGCGCCCCATACTGGGCATTGGGGCCCGTGAGAGGACCGCTGACGCCGAGATAGATCGGTTCGCCCGTCGGCTCTGCCGCGTGGCTCACGACAGCCGGTCCGAGGAGGATTGTGGCACCGGCCGATGCGAGAAGATGGCGTCGGGTGATCATGATGAAGGCTCGCATGAGGATCCGGGACAGCGGTCGCGGACCAATGAAATCAAGGCGTCCAATGGTGCGCTGAGCCATGCGCGGACGTCAACAAAACGTTCTTTTAAAGGAACGATATTCGTAGGGATTTTCGACTACCGGAACCGGTCGGTCGAGAATTATCACCTTTTGTGGCTCCCAAAAGTTGATAGACCGAGCTTCCTATACGGGGGAACAGAAAGATTATTGACAGGCCACCCTTAAATCGTTTGTTTGGACGAACGAATTGTTCTCGCGTTTTCGACGGTGAGCTGGCGGCCGTTTCGGAGGCAATCCGGGGGAGCATCTCGCGCCGGCGATGGCGCAGTTTGAAGGCACGAGGAGGAGGGGCCTTGGAGCTCCAAGCGCGGCTGGTGGTGATGCCGAATGCTCGCTGCTCAACGCTTGAGCGTGCCGGCGTCGGCGAGAACGTCTCGCGCAAGGAGCGCGGTCGAGCCTGCAGGCTCGGTCCTCCACCGGGCGGCAAGAGACGATGGAGCACCCATCCAAGATCAAATGTCACGAAGAGCTCTTTGAAAGCTTTATCTTATGGGCCGGGGATCAGAGATGGATGCCATTGATCGTAAGATCTTGACCGTACTGCAGGCCGACGCCAACATCTCAATCGCGGAATTGGCCGACCGTGTCGGGTTGTCTCAGACGCCGTGTTGGAAGCGAATCCAAAAGCTTGAGCAGGCCGGCGTGATCCTCAAGCGCGTGGCGCTGGTTGCGCCGGAGAGGATTGGGTTGGGGCTAACGGTCTTCGTTCAGATCGAGACGGCTGACCATTCGGCTCCCTGGATCGAGAACTTTGCCCAAACGGTCTCCGCCATGCCTGAGGTGATGGAGCTGTATCGAATGGCCGGTGACGTCGACTACATGCTGCGCGTGGTTGTCGCCGACATGGCCGCCTATGATGCGTTCTACAAAGTGTTGATCGCGACGATACCACTGAAGAACGTCACCTCACGGTTCGCCATGGAGAGGATCAAGTCGACCACTTCGTACCGGGTCCCCGATCTGCCGAAGTCCTGATGTGAGCGCCTTGAGCCGCGTCGGCGACCGCCGGGGCGGGCTTCGAAGTCCGCGCTGATCTCGCTCACCCGACGGTGCTGAGTGGGCAGGGGCCACGACAGCCATCGGTGTGCACTTCATGGATCAAGGCCAAGGCGTCGTCGTGGAGGCTTGTGCCTCACGCGTCATCAGCGCTGGCGTCGCGTTGACGCACAATGGCAGTGGGGGGCCTGTCTCGGCCGCCATGTCCTGCATTTCAAGTAGGATGGAATCAGCTTTCGTCTGCTGTTGGGCGCAGCTGGCCGCTCCTGACAAGTTTTCACACTTTACGGCGGATGGCTTGGATGATACCAAATCGTCCGTTAAAACGAACGATTTGGAGTTTCTATCATGTCGGCAATCCTGGGCGACGTCGCCGACCTTC
Organism: Methylobacterium sp. CCH7-A2; assembly: GCF_001557075.1. Lineage (NCBI taxonomy): Bacteria > Pseudomonadati > Pseudomonadota > Alphaproteobacteria > Hyphomicrobiales > Methylobacteriaceae > Methylobacterium > Methylobacterium sp. CCH7-A2. The sequence continues at coordinate 225 of NZ_LSKN01000208.1, read as the reverse complement.
ATCCCGAAACCTGTCTCGTCCATGCCGGCACGCTGCGTTCGCAGTTCGGTGAGACCTCCGAGGCGCTGTTCCTGACGCAGGGCCATGTCTATGACAGCGCCGAACAGGCCGAGGCGCGCTTCCTGAACAAGGACCCGGGCTTCCAGTACGCCCGCTTTTCCAATCCGACGGTGGCGATGCTGGAAGCGCGCATGGCCGCCTTCGAGGGGGCGGAAGCCTGCCGCG
>NZ_LSKN01000018.1:0-41035 GCF_001557075.1 Methylobacterium sp. CCH7-A2 | reverse complement strand
CCCCCATCCCTAGCCCTTCCCCACCGCAAGCGGGGGGAAGGGGACAGGTCTGCGTTCCCGAAAGACCAGATCCTCAAGACCGCTTGATCCCCGCCAGCCGGATCATGCCGTCCGGATTGGTGACGAAGCCGCTGAGGTTGGAGCGCAGCGCGAAGAAGACGGTCTGGTTGTAGAGATAAACGATCGGCAGCTCGTCCTGCAGGAACTTCTGTGCGGCGTCGTAGCGCTTCTTGCGCTCGGCGACGTCATAGATTGTCCGCGCCTCGTCGAGCAGCTTGTCGACTTCGGCATTGGAATAGCGCCCGTCGTTCTGGTTGCCGCGGGTGGTGACGAACTGGTGCAGGTTGCCGTCCGGATCGATGCGGCCCGACCAGCCGATGCGGCTCATCTGGAACTTGCCCTGCTGTTGATCGCGAAGCTGGCTGGCGAATTCCGTCGAGCGGATCTGAATGTCGATGCCGGCTTCCGCCGCCATGGCCTGAATGACCTGGCCGAGCTGGGCGTCGACCGGGTTGTTGGTGACGAAGAGCTCGACCGAGACCTTGCTATGGCCGGCCTCCTTGAGCAGCGCCTTGGCCTTGGCGACATCGCGCGCCGGCACCGGGAAATCGGCGCTGACATAAGGATTGCCGGGGTTGAAGGGCTGGACGATGGGCTCATAGAGCCCTTCGAACACGACCTGGCTCAGCACCTTGCGGTCGATCGAGAGCGAGAGCGCCTGGCGGACCCGCTTGTCCTGCCCCATCGGCTGCTTGGCGGCGTCGCCATGGGCTGTGTTGATGGTGATGCCCTGATAGCCGAGATTGGCGATGCTGGTGACGGTGAGCGCCTTGTCGGACCGGGCTGACTTCACGTCGGTCGGCGCCAGACGCTCCAGCATGTCGAGCTCGCCCGAGCGCAGATTGGCGAGGCGCACCGTCGTGTCGGGAATCGCGCGGTAGATCACGCGGTCGAAATGGTAGTTCTGCGCTTCCCAATGCTCCTTGAAGCGCTCCAGAACGATCCGGTCGTTCTGCACCCGCTCGACGAATTTATAGGGTCCCGAACAGACCGGCTTCGAGCCGATGTCGCCTGCGAGGCTCTTGGGCGCCAGCATCATGCCGGCGCGGTCGGTGAGCTGTGCGAGCAGCGTCGCATCCGGGCGCTTCAGCTTGAGCACGAGCGTCGAGGCGTCGGGTGTCTCGACGCTGTCGACCGAAGCGAGTTCGGACTTGCGCAGCGAGTCGGGCAGGGTGCGTGCGCGCTCGATGTTGGCCTTGGCGGCCTCGGCATTGAAGGCGTCGCCGTCATGAAACTTCGCGTCGGTGCGCAGCTTCATCGTCAGTGTCAGGCCGTCAGGCGAAAACGACCATTCTGTCGCGAGGCGCGGCACCAGCTTGAGGTCGGGCGTGATGTCGAGCAGCTTGTCGCAGAGCCCCTTGAACACGATCCGGCCGACAAAGGTGCGCGCCTTGTGCGGGTCGAGCACGTCGGGATCTTCCTGCAGGCCGATGCGCAGGGTCGAGGGCGCCTGCGCGACGGCGGGCAGGGCCGCGAACGTCAGAGCGGTGGCGCAGGCCAGGGCGGTGAGCAGCTTCATCGGATGTCCCCTGTTGTCGTTTGCCGTCATGATCGCCGAAGATCGTTCCGGTTGGTACCAGCCTGATGCAAATTTGCAGCGGCGTCGATGCCGCACCGTCGCATGCGCGTCCGGATTGCATGCTGTTACGGCGGCGGCCTGCATGCAATTTGGCGGCCAGCTTCGGTCGTCAGAGCTCGCATGCGTGCTCCCCGCACGCTCCGGATCGCCTTGACGGCGGCGGGCCGCTACAAGACCACCCAACGAGACCGGCACGAAGCCGAACGGAGGAACGACGATGCTGCTGGGTGTGATCGCCGACGACATGACGGGCGCGACGGATGTGGCACTGATGCTCAATCGCAGCGGCATGCGCACGGTGCAGACGATCGGCGTTCCGCGGCCGGGCCAAGCCCTGCCGGAGGCGGATGCCGTCGTCGTCGCGCTGAAGTCGCGCACCAACCCCGTCGCCGAGGCTGTCGCGGACTCGCTCGCCGCCTGTGAGGCGCTGCTCGCTGCGGGGGCGAAGCAGATCCTGTTCAAATACTGCTCGACCTTCGATTCGACGCCCGCTGGCAACATCGGCCCTGTCGCCGACGCGCTGGCGCAGCGGCTCGGCGCCGGTCTCGCCATCGTCTGCCCCGCCTTTCCCGCCAATGGCCGCTCGATCTACCAAGGCTATCTCTTCGTCGGCGCGGTGCCGCTTCACGAAAGCTCGATGAAGGACCACCCGCTGACGCCGATGCGCGATTCGAGCCTGATCCGCTTGATGAGCGCACAGACCACGGGCGCCGTCGGGCTGGTCGACTATGCGACCGTGCTGGCCGGAGCCGGGGCGGTGAAGGCCCGCTTCACTGCGCTGGCCGACCAGGGTGTGCGCTATGTCGTGACCGATGCGCTCACCAACGCCGATCTGATGGTCCTCGGCGAGGCGGTTGCCGATCACAAGCTGCTCACCGGCGGCTCCGGCATCGCGATGGGCCTGCCGCAGAATTTCCGCCGCGCCGGCCTGTTGCCGGAGCGCGAGATCGCGGCGAGCCTGGCCGCGCCCAAGGGCCGCCCCGGCATCATCTCCGGCAGCTGCTCGACGGCGACGCGCGGCCAGATCGCCAAGGCGATCGAGGCCGGCTTTCCGGCCCTGAAGGTCGATCCGATGGCGCTGGTGTCGGGCGAGCAGGACGCCGGCAAGCTCGCCGCCTGGGCGCTGGCGCAGGCGCCGGAGACCCCCTTCCTGCTATATTCGAGCGACGATCCGGCCGAGGTCGCGGCGATCCAGGATAAGCTCGGGCGCGAGCGGGCTGGCGAGACCGTCGAGCACGCCTTCGCGCAGACGGCGGCGCTGCTGGCGGAGGGCGGTGTCTCGCGCCTGCTGGTCGCGGGTGGCGAAACCTCGGGCGCGGTCGTCCAAGGGCTCGGCATCGGCCTGCTCGAGATCGGCCCGGAGATCGACCCCGGCGTGCCCTGGACCCGCGTGGCGCAGGGCCGCGACATGGTGATCGCGCTGAAATCCGGCAATTTCGGCGCTCCCGACTTCTTCCTAAAAGCGTGGGCTCTGCTCCGCTGAACTGAAGGGGAGAGAGTGGGCTTGCACCCTCCGCCGGGCCGGGCATGATGGCGCCAGGAGGTCCACAGCGACATGGCGTTTCTCGGCGAATTGCTGACCAATGTGGCCGATCGCGGCCGGGCACTGATCGGCTTCGAGCGCTTCATGGCGCAGCGCAACCGCCCGATCGACCGCCTCTGCGAGGATCTGCTCTCGGGCCGGGGGGAGGCCTCGGGCATGGCTTTGGCGCAGGGTGTGCTCGATGCCTGGGAACGGCTCGACAAGCCTGGGCGGCGCGCCTTCTTCGCCATGCTGCAGGAACGCTTCGGGCCGGATCACGAGCGGCTCGACCGGGCGATCGAAGCTTACCGGAAAGCGCCCGGAGCGGGCACGATCTCGGCGCTCCATGTCGCCTCCGAGCCACGCCGCCAGGAGTTGCTGCGGCGGCTGAATCTCGCGCCCGGCGGCACCCATGTGCTGGTGCGGATGCGCGAGGCGCTGTTCGAGGCGATGGAGAGCGACCGCGACCTGATGACCGTCGATGCCGATTTCCGGCATCTCTTCGGCTCCTGGTTCAACCGCGGCTTCCTGGTGCTGCGTCGGATCGACTGGCGCTCGCCGGCCAATGTGCTGGAAAAGATCATCCGCTATGAGGCCGTCCACGAGATCCAGGGTTGGGACGATCTGCGTCGCCGGCTGGAGCCGGGGGACCGGCGCTGCTTTGCCTTCTTCCATCCGCAGCTCACCGACGAGCCGCTGATCTTCGTCGAAGTGGCGCTGACGCGCGCGATCCCGCGCAGCATCGGCGAGGTTTTGAGCGGCGAGCGCGAGGTGCTGCCGGCGGCCGAGGCGACGACGGCGGTGTTCTATTCGATTTCCAACTGTCAGGAGGGCTTGCGTGGCATCTCCTTCGGCAATTTCCTGATCAAGCAGGTTGCCGAAGATCTGAAGCGCGAACTGCCGGGTCTGGACACCTTCGTCACCCTGTCGCCGGTGCCAGGCTTCGCCCGCTGGCTCGAAGGCCTCGTCGCCGCGCCGGGCGACCTCGCCCTCACCAATGAGGAGCGCTCGGAACTCGCCCGCCCGGCCGGGGAGACGATCTCGCTCGACGAAGCGACACGTGCCCGCCGTGACAAGCTGCTCGGCCAGATGATGGCGCATTACATGCTGCGGGCACGGACGCCCGCCGGTCGCGTCATCGATCCCGTGGCTCGTTTCCATCTCGGCAACGGCGCGCGGCTGGAACGCATCAATGTCGGCGGCAATCTCTCCGCGCGCGGCCTGCGCGAGTCGCATGGCGTGATGGTGAACTACCGCTACGATCTCAACGACATCGAGACCAACCACGAAGCGTATGCCACCCGTGACACGGTGGTCGCCTCCTCCGCCGTGCGCAAGATGCTCCGGCCGGCCGCGAGTTGACCTGCGATCCGCCTGACGCCAATGGAAATGCGCTCCGCCCCGGCGGGGCGCCGCTCGCGCTGTCTATGCCTGAAAGGACCTGATCATGGGCAACCACCTGTTCGACCTGGTCAGGTCGCGCATTCCCGCGCCGGATGCTCCCTTTTCCCTCCTCGACGACGGTCGGCGCTATTCCTATGGCGACATGGTCGACGTCTCGGCCCGCTTCGCCAATGCGCTCGTCGCGCTCGGCGTCCAGCCGGGTGACCGGGTGGCGGTGCAGGTCGAAAAGAGCGTCGAGGCGCTGATGCTCTATCTCGGTGCCGTGCGGGCCGGGGCGATCTTCCTGCCGCTCAATACAGCCTATACCCCGGCTGAGATCGAGTACTTCCTCGGCGACGCGCAGCCCGCCGTCTTCGTCTGCGATCCCGCCAAGGCCGACCCCCTGAAGCCCTATGCCGACAAGGCCGGCGCGAAGCTCGAGACGCTGGGCGTCTGGCGCTCGGCCGACGTCTCCGCCGGCTCGCTCTCCGACAAGGCGCTCGCCGCTTCGACCGCGTTTGCCGACGTCGCGCGCGGGCCCGATGACTTGGCCGCGATCCTCTACACCTCGGGCACGACCGGGCGCTCCAAGGGCGCGATGCTCAGCCACGACAACCTCGCTTCGAATGCACTGGCGCTGGTCGACTACTGGCGCTTCACCAAGGACGACGTGCTGCTCCACGCGCTGCCGATCTTCCACACGCATGGCCTCTTCGTCGCGACCAACTGCGTGCTCTTCTCCGGCGCCTCGATGATCCTGCTGCCGAAATTCGATCCCGACCAGGTCTTCAAGCACCTGCCCCAGGCGACCTGCATGATGGGCGTGCCGACCTTCTATGTCCGGTTGCTGCAGGACGCCCGCCTGACGAAGGAGGCGACCAAACATATGCGCCTCTTCGTCTCCGGCTCGGCGCCGCTGCTGGCCGAGACGCATCGCGAATGGCGCGAGCGGACCGGCCACGCGATCCTCGAGCGCTACGGCATGACCGAGACCAACATGAACACCTCCAACCCCTACGAGGGCGAGCGGGTGGCCGGCACCGTCGGCTTTCCGCTGCCGGGCGTCTCCGCCCGCGTCGTCGATCCCGAGACGGGCAGGGGGCTGGCCGCTGACGAGATCGGCATGATCGAGGTCAAGGGCCCCAACGTCTTCAAGGGCTACTGGCGCAATCCGGAGAAGACCGCGGCCGAGTTCAAGCCGGACGGCTTCTTCATCACCGGCGACCTCGGCAAGATCGATGCGGCCGGCTATGTGCACATCGTCGGGCGCGGCAAGGACCTCATCATCACCGGCGGCTACAACGTCTACCCCAAGGAGGTCGAGACCGAGATCGACGAGATGCCGGGCGTGATCGAGAGTGCCGTGATCGGCTGCCCGCATCCGGATTTCGGCGAAGGCGTCACCGCCGTCGTGGTGGTGAAGCCCGGCGCGACCATCACCGCCGCCTCGATCGCGCAGACGCTCGAACAGCGCCTCGCCAAGTTCAAGCTGCCCAAGCAAGTCTTCATCGTCGACGACCTGCCGCGCAACACCATGGGCAAGGTCCAGAAGAACCTGCTGCGCGAGCAGTACAAGGACATCTACGCCCCGAAGGCCTAGGCGGGGGCTTAAAGCAATCCGCCCTCTGTGATTCCACTTGCTGCGAAATACGGCATTGCCGTAGTATCGGCAGATGCAGGCCGTGTTGCTGACCTCGGTTTTCGAACGGCAGGCCAAGGCGGCTGGTCTCGGCGACGACGAGATTCAGGACATCGCGGTCGCCGTTGCGAGCAATCCTCTCGGCGGTGACCTGATGGTGGGGACCGGCGGCGCGCGCAAGCTGCGTCATGCCGGCCGGGGTGAAGGAAAAAGCGGCGGCTACCGCACGATCCACTACTTCGGCGGCGACGATGTTCCGATCTTCCTTCTGGCTCTGATCGACAAAGGCAAGCGGGCCAATCTGAGCCAGGCCGAGCGCAATGACCTCGCCAGGACGCTGCCGAAAATCGCGGATGCCTACCGGCAGGCGACCAATTCAGGAGATCGTTGAGATGCCGACATTCGGGCAGGATCTGGTCGCGAGCGCGACCGAAGCGGTGGCGATCGCACGAGGCGAAAAGGAACCCGCCAAGACGATCGCCGTGGAGGTCGTCGATGTCGCGGCCATTCGCAAGAAATTGGGCCTTTCTCAGGAGGCCTTTGCCCGCAAGTTCGGCCTGAGCCCGGCGACCTTGCGCGACTGGGAGCAGGGACGCCGCAGCCTGGACAGGACGGCCCGGGCGCTGCTCAAAGTCATCGACCACGCTCCCGACACCGTCGAGCGAGCGCAGAAGGTCGCTTGATACCGGCCGGCCCTCGGCGGCCAAAGGCGAGTTCTCGGGGGCTAACCGGCCCCCTTGTGCAGCCGCTCCAGCGGAAACCGCGCCACATCGGCCAACAGCTCGACGAACCCCTTCGCCTGGAAGGCGGCCGTCGCCTTGCCCTTCTCGGCGGTGGCGAGCGAGGCGTCGCCCGCGGCGCCGGACGGGTGGACGTCCTGCGCCATCCAGGCCATCGCGTGCAGCCCGGTCGGCCGCAGCCAGCTATAGCCCTCGGCCGCCATCTCGACCGTCAGAGGGTTGAAGGCCGCGGCGTGGCTCATATCGACGAGATCAGGCCGGAAATGCAGCATCAGCGAGGTCTCGATGTCGCCGGCATGGATGCCGTGATTGGCGTCGAGATCGGCATAAAGGCCGGGCGGCAGGCCGAAGGCGCGCCAGGCGGTCGTCACCGCGAGCATGCCGTGGCGCACCCGCAGCTCCCGCGCGACCACCTTCATCGGGTCGATGTTGCCGCCATGCGAGGTCAGGATCACCAGCTTGCGCAGCCCTGCGCGCCGGACGCTCTCGCCGATCTCGATCCAGCTCTGCGTCGCGCTCTCCCAGGAGAGCGTCAGCGTGCCCGGCGAATGCAGGTGTTCGTTCGACTTGCAGATCGCCAGCGTCGGCAGCACGAGCACCTCGAGCCCGGCCGGCACCAGCGGCATCGCTTCCGCGAGCATCGCGTTCATGATCGTGGTGTCGACCGACACCGGCAGATGCGGGCCATGCTGCTCGATCGCCGCCAGCGGCAGCACGGCGACGGTGCCCTCCGCCTTAAGCCCGGCAAAGTCAGTGGTCTTCAGATCGCCCCAGAAGCGCGCGCCCATCCTGTTTCCGTCTCCCCTCGTGTGTCACCAAAGTCTAGCCTGCTCCGCCGGAAAAGGCAGGCGCGATCGCCTGTGGGCAAGCGCCAGCGGCGGCACCATGACGCGGTGTCGCGGTTCCTGCCGAGAGCTTGCCATGGCATACAGTTTGCTGGCGCGCAGCCGAGGCGTTCAGCCGAGGATTTTCAGGGGAGGTCACAGGGATGACGATGACGAAGTACCGCCTGACGCGCCGTGGTGCGCTCGGTCTCATCGGTGGATCGGCGCTGGTCGCCGTGCCCGGAGCGCGGGTGAGCGCGCAGACGCTCGACAAGGTGTCCTACCAGACCAACTGGCGCGCCCAGGCCGAGCATGGCGGCTTCTACCTCGCCGCCGCCAACGGCATCTACAAGAAGTACGGCATCGACGCCGAGATCCGCCCCGGCGGCCCGCAGCAGAACCCCTCGCAGCTCCTGCTCGGCGGCCGTGTCGACATGATCATGTCGAACTCCTTCGAGGCGATCCGCTATGCCCAGGAGAACATCCCCTTCCTCTGCATCGCCTCGATCTTCCAGAAGGATCCACAGGTCATCATCTCGCATCCGGGCGTCGGCAACGACTCGCTCGCCGCGCTGAAAGGCAAGCCGATCCTGGTCGGCGCCGCCGGCCGTACCAGCTACTGGCCCTTCCTGAAGGCGAAGTTCGGCTACACCGACGAGCAGATCCGGCCCTACACCTTCAACATGGCGCCGTTTCTGGCCGACAAGACCATCTCGCAGCAGGGCTTCCTGTCGTCGGAACCCTTCGCCATCCAGAAGCAGGGCGGCGTCACACCGATCGTGCATCTCATCGCCGATGCCGGCTTCGAGAATTACAACACGACGATCAACATCTCCCGCAAAATGGTCGACGAGAAGAAGGACCTGGTCCAGCGCTTCGTCACCGCCTCGCTGGAAGGCTGGGCCGCCTATATGAAGGGGCAGGATGTCGCCGCCGCGAACGCGCAGATCCTGAAGGACAACCCCGACATGGATCAGGAGAAGATCGACTACGCGGTCAAGGTGATGAACGAGAAGGGCATCGTGCTCTCGGGCGATGCGCTGACGCTCGGCATCGGCGCCATGACCGATGCGCGCTGGGCGAGCTTCTACAAGACCATGACCGATGCGGGTGTGTTTCCGGCCGGCATCGACCTGAAGAAGGCTTACAGCCTGGAGTTCATCAACAAGGGCGTCGGCAAGGCGTGATGACACGTCATGCTCGGGCTTGACCCGAGCATCTCCTGACCGAGATTCTCGGGTCTGCGCTTCGCTGGCCCGAGAATGACGGCTCACATTGCAGAAGCGGATCATCAGGCTTTGGACACGGCCTCTCTGAGCACTCCCCATGCCGTTCGCCCCGAGGGTCGCAAGCCCCTGGTCTGCGTGCGCCACGTTTCCAAGCAGTTCGGCAACGGCACGCTCGCCGTGCGCGACGTCAATCTGAGCCTGGGGGAGGGCGAGTTCGTCAGCCTGCTCGGCCCCTCCGGCTGCGGGAAATCGACGCTGCTGCGGATGATCGCCGGCCTCGGCGCGCCCTCCAGCGGGACGATCGAGTGGCCGACCACGGTGCATGACGCGTCGGGCGAGCCGCAGCGCGATCTCGGCTTCGTCTTCCAGGACCCGACGCTGATGCCCTGGGCGACGGCGCTAGCCAACGTCATGATGCCGCTGACCCTGAAGGGCGTGCGCACCAGCGAGGCGCGTGAGCGGGCAGCCGCGATGCTGGCGCTCGTCGGCCTCTCCGGCTTCGAGAAGTCCTACCCTCGCGAGCTCTCCGGCGGCATGAAGATGCGCGTCTCGATCGCGCGCGGGCTGGTGCTGCGGCCGAAGATCCTGCTGATGGATGAGCCTTTCGCCGCCCTCGACGAGATCACCCGCCACCGCCTCAACGACGATCTGCTCGAGCTGTGGTGGAAGGAGAAGTTCACCGCGGTCTTCGTCACCCATTCGGTGTTCGAATCGGTCTACCTCTCGAAGCGGATCGTGGTGATGGCGGCGCGGCCCGGCCGCGTCATGGCCGATCTCGACGTCGACGCGCCCTATCCGCGCGACGACCTCTTCCGCACCTCGCCGGAATACGCCCATCTCTGCCGAGTGGTCTCGGGCAAGCTCAAGGAGGCGATCGGCTCATGAGCATGCCATCGATCGACGCCCCGGCCCCCGCTCATGGCGGCACCGACGCCGAGGCGCGGCCGGTCTTCGTGACCGAACAGCGGATACTCGGCCTGCCGGCCAGCGCCTGGCCACGCATCCTCGCGCCGATCGCGATCGGCGTGTTCTCGCTGGCGCTTTGGGAATTCGCGGTCCGCTGGAACGGCATCCCGTCCTATATCCTGCCCGGGCCGCTCCTGATCGGCCAGACGCTGGTCGCCGACTGGGCGACGCTGTCGGGCTCGCTCTGGATCACGCTGAAGATCACCTTCATGGCGCTGGCCGCAGCGGTCATTGTCGGCGTCACGCTCGCCGTGCTGTTCACCCAGTCGAAATGGCTGGAGATGTCGCTCCTGCCCTACGCGGTGATCCTGCAGGTGACGCCGATCGTGGCGATCGCGCCGCTGATCATCATCTGGGCCGGGGACATCAATCTCGCGCTGCTGATCTGCGCCTGGATCGTCGCCTTCTTCCCGATCCTGTCGAACACCATCCTCGGACTGAATTCGGCCGACCACAACCTCGTCAACCTGTTCCAGCTCTATGGCGCGACGCGCTGGCAGACGATGCGCTATCTGAAGCTGCCGGCCGCCTTGCCCTATTTCCTGGCGGGGCTGAAGATTTCCGGCGGGCTCGCGCTGATCGGCGCGGTGGTGGCCGAGTTCGTCGCCGGCACCGGCGGCAACGCCTCGGGACTGGCCTATCGCATCCTCGAGGCCGGTTATCAGCTCAAGATCCCGCGTGTCTTTGCCGCCTTGCTGATGATCTCGCTGTCGGGCATCGCGATCTTCCTTTGCACCAGCTGGATTTCGCACATGCTGCTGCGGCGCTGGCACGAGAGCGCCCTGAAGCGGGAGAACTGAGATGAGCGCACTGCCCGAACGCCAACCGAGGTCCGAGCGGGTCTCGCGCTACGACATCGCCGCGCTGAAGGAGGATCTCGCCGGCATCGCGCTGATCGACGAGGCGCAGGTCGTCCGCAAGCGCTCGCGCGACTTCTTCTGGTATTCGCCGATCCTGAACCAGCAGCTGGCGGACAAGTCCGCCGACATCATCGCCATGCCCCGAGACGAGGCTGAGGTGGTGCGGATCGCGGCCGCTTGCGCGCGTCGACGCATTCCGCTGACCGTGCGCGCCGCCGGAACCGGCAATTACGGCCAGGCCGTGCCGCTCGAGGGCGGCGTGCTGCTCGACATTACTGGCCTCACCGGCATCGAATGGCAGAAGCCCGGCATCGCCCGCATCGCCGCCGGCGCCCGCATGCTGGATGTCGACATCGCGCTGCGCGAGACCGGCTTCGAGCAGCGCATGCACCCCTCGACCAAGCGCAGCGCGACCGTTGGCGGTTTCGTCGCGGGCGGTTCGGGCGGCGTCGGCTCGGTGACCTATGGCGGGCTGCGTGAACCCGGCAACATCCTTGCCGCGCGGGTCGTCACGGTGGAAGAAGAGCCGCGCATCCTGGAGTTGCGCGACGACGCGGCCCAGAAGGTCAACCGCGCCTACGGCACGACCGGCATCATCACGGCGCTGGAAATGCCGCTGGCACCGGCCTGGCCCTGGATCGACGTCATCGTCGCCTTCGACAGCTACATGGACGCCTTCGAAACGGGCTACGAGGTCGCGCTCGCGGACGGCATCGTCAAGAAGCTGGTGACGCCGATCTCGTCGGTGATCACGCCCTATTTCGGGGCGCTCAAGGCCCATTGCCCGGAGGGCAAGAGCATCCTGATCTGCATGATCGCTGAAGGCTCGCTCGGGCCGTTCAAGGCCATCGTCGGCAAGCGCGGTACCGTGACCTATGAGAGCCCCTCGGAAGAGGGGCCGGGCACCGTGCCGCTCTATGAATACACCTGGAACCACACGACGCTGCAGTGGCTGAAGAGCGACCGCTCCATCACCTATCTGCAGTGCCTCTTCCCGCATGACCGGCTGGTCGAGAGCGCGCGCGAAACGATCGCGGCCTTCGGCGACGAGCTGCTGCCGCATCACGAGTTCATCCGCTTCGGTGGAAAGGTGACGGCGAGCGCGCTGCCGATCCTGCGCTACTCGACACCGGAGCGGCTGAACGAGGTCATCGCCCAGCACGAGGCGGCGGGCGTCTTCATCGCCAACCCGCATGTCGTTTCTCTGGAGGACGGCAGCCGCCACAAGCGGGCGGAGGCCGACCAGTTGGGCTTCAAGCGCGAGGTCGATCCGCAGGGTCTGCTGAACCCGGGCAAGATGGCGAGTTTCGTCCCGGTCGGTCAGCCGAAATAGGCGAGCTTCCGCGAGGCGGGCATCGCGTCGATCTCCCGTAGCGCGGCCTCTGCCCCAAGCAACGGCAGTCCGGAGGCGGCGGCCATCGGCGCCGGGCCGGAAGCTCCGTCGCGCCAGGGCGAAACGTCGTCGCCGGCGCCGTGATCAGGCGTCAGGGCGGCCTCCGGCTCCTCGAAAACCACGTCGTCGTCCAGCATCATCATCGAGCCGATGGTCGGCTCGCTGCCGAGCAGGTTCGTGGCGTTCGCGCCACTGCTGACGGGAGCCGGCGGGAGATCGTCGATCTCGATAATCTCGATGTCGTCCGGCGCGGGGTAGGGGACGGTCTCGCGCAAGCCGAAATCGATGGGTGTCGGCATCGGCGCCACAAAGGGCTCGACCATCCCGGAAGTGGGCGCAGCTCCTGCGACGGCCCGCAGGCTGCTGTCCAGCATCGCAATCGTATCGGCGATCTTGTCGATCTGCTGCACCGTCCCGTCGACGATCCCCGTCGCGGCCGAGATTTCGGCGGCGCGATGGTCGAGCCGGTCGCAGAGTTCTTCGCTGGCGCCGGCTTCGCGCAAATGCCAGGCCACTTCCTGGATGCTCTCGGTCGCCTGAACGATCGTGCCGGCCGCGGCCTCGATCCGCGCCGCGAGGCCCGAAGCCCGCTCTTCGGCACGCCCGCTGATGCGCTCCAGATCGATCCGCAGATCCGCGATGAGAGCCGCCGCCTCGCCGATCTCCGGCTCCGTGGCTGGGGTGGCGGTTGAGGGCTCGGCGAGACCGGAGCCGACGACGCGCTCGATCCGCTGCAGGGCGCCGAGCAGTTGCAGCGTATCGGCCTGCCGGTTGCGCCGGGCGAATTCCGCCATGAACCAGCGGCCGCGGGCGGTTTCCATCACCGCAGCCTCGATCGCCTCGTAATCCGTTTCGCTCAACGGGGTCAGCGAACGTACTTCGCTCATGGCCGATCTGCTCTTGGAGGACTGCGCGAATCGGAAGGGCAGGTCCTGATGCACCGTCACGATTCCTGACATCCGAGGACTTAACGAATGGTTCCCATGCGGCAGGTGCGGGCGCCGGTCGGCGCGCGCGGCATCGCCCAGGCCACTGAAACAGGCGGTTCTCTGTATGGTTGTTGCATCCGCGCCATTGCCAAGCGTCACCGCCGCGGCGATACAGGCGCTGAGGGGTGGACCGGTGCCTGCAACAGGCGTCGCGGATTGATGACGGTATCGTCGATCGCGGGCCAGGACATCACGCGGAACATGGCAGTCCCCGATACGGCTGAACCTCAGGCGGTCTTCCGCGACGACTCCGGAACGCTCGCCGTAGCTCTGGCCGGGTCCTGGAGCGCCGACCGGGCGCCGCGCGTCGAAAGTCTCGCGGCCGAGATCGGCGAGCGCGTCGCCAAGGCGAACAGGGCGAGACTGGACCTCTCCTCGGTCGAGCGGCTGGATACGCTCGGTGCCTATGTCCTGAACCGGGTCAAGCATGAGCGCGAGAGCGGCGGCGCCTCCGTCGAGATCGTCAGCCGGCGGCCGGAACATGGTGTCCTGCTCTCCGAGGTCACAGTCCATGACCGGAAGGCAGACCATGCCGGCCCGCCGTTCCGCGTCGTCGACGTCCTCGTGCGCATCGGTGCCGCGGTCATCCGTTTCGGCCGCGACATGGTAGCCGGCTCGATGTTCCTCGGAGAGGTGGTCGTCGGCTCGGCGAGCGTGGTCGTCGGCCCGCGCAAGTTCCGCGGCCCCTCCATGGTCAACCAGATCGAGCTGATCGCCTTCAACGGCGCGCCGATCATCATGCTGATTTCGTTCCTGGTCGGCTGCATCGTCGCTCAGCAGGGCATTTTTCAGCTCCAGCAGTTCGGCGCCACCGCCTTCGTGGTGAACCTGACCGGCATCCTGATCCTGCGCGAACTGGCGGTGCTGCTGACCTCGATCATGATCGCCGGGCGTTCCGGCTCCGCGATCACGGCCGAGATCGGCTCGATGAAGATGCGCGAGGAGATCGATGCGCTGCGGGTGATGGGGCTCGATCCGATCGAGGTGCTCGTCGTGCCGCGCATCCTCGCGCTGATCGTGTCGCTGCCGATCCTGACCTTCATCTCGGCCATGTCCGGCCTGACCGGCGCCGCCCTGGTCTCCTGGCTCTACGGCGGCATCGGCATCGACACCTTCCTGGCGCGGCTGCAGTCGGTCATCACCTGGAAGCATTTCGCGGTCGGGCTGGTGAAGGCGCCCTTCATGGCCTTCGTCATCGGGCTGATCGCCTCGATGGAGGGGCTGGCCGTGAAGGGCTCGGCGGAGTCGCTCGGCCGTCAGGTCACGGCTTCGGTGGTCAAGGCGATCTTCATGGTCATCGTCGTGGACGCGCTTTTCGCCATGTTTTTTTCATCCATCGCGTTTTGAGGACCGTATCCCGGAAATGAGCGAACAGGGGATACAGGAGCCGCCGGTTGGCGGGCGCGAACGGTCCGAGCGGGGATCGGAGGGGACCGCGCCCGAGGACGAGGTCGTGATCCGCGTGCGCGACCTCAAGGTCGCCTTTGGCGAGAAGGTGATCATGGACGGGCTGGATCTCGACGTGATGCGCGGTGAGATCCTGGGATTCGTCGGCGGGTCGGGTCAGGGCAAATCGGTTCTGACGCGCACCATCCTCGGGCTCGTTCAGAAGGCGCGCGGCACGATCGAGGTCTTCGGCGAAGACGTCGACACGCTCAGCACCGTCCAGCGCCGCGCCCTGGAACGCCGCTTCGGTGTGATGTTCCAGCAGGGAGCCCTGTTCTCGGCCCTGACGGTCAAGCAGAACATCCAGGTGCCGATGCGCGAATATCTGCAGCTTTCGCCGGGTCTGCTCGACGACCTGGCGATGGTGAAGCTCGATCTCGTCGGATTGCCGCCGGACGCCGCCGACAAATCGCCCTCGGAACTCTCTGGCGGCATGATCAAACGCGCGGCTCTGGCGCGTGCCCTCGCGCTCGATCCCGACATCGTCTTCCTCGACGAGCCCACATCGGGCCTAGACCCGATCGGCGCCGCGGAATTCGACGATCTCATCGTCACGCTGAAGCAGACTTTGGGGCTGACCGTGTTCATGGTAACCCACGATCTGGACAGCCTTTATTCCGCCTGCGACCGCATCGGCGCCCTGGCGGACAAGCGCGTCATCGCCGTCGGCCCGCTGGCCACGATGCTGGCATCCGACCATCCATGGCTCAAAGCCTATTTCGGCGGCGAGCGGGCACGAGCCCGCATGCCGGCGAAGCACCGGGAAACGACAGTCTAGCTCATGGAATCGCGCGCCAATTACGCTCTTGTCGGATTGTTCACGCTGGCGGTCCTCGCCGCGTTGTTCGGCTTCGTCTACTGGTTCAACAGCGGCAACGCCGGGGGGCGGCAGGATGTTCGCGTCATCTTCAGCGGCACCGTGACGGGGCTGGGCCGCGGTTCCAGCGTGCTGTTCAACGGCCTGCGCGTCGGCGAGGTGACCAAGATCGAACTGCAGCCGGATGATCCCAGCCGCATCAATGCGGTGATTTCCGTCGATGCCACCACACCCCTGCGGGTCGATACGCGCGCCAGGCTCGAGACGGTCGGCCTCGCGACCGGCATCGTCGCGGTCCAGCTCGTCGGCGGCGATCCGAAATCGCTGCCGCTCAAGCCGCCGGAGGGGCAGACCCTGCCGGTGATCGTGGCCGAGCGCTCCGAGCTGCAGGACATCGTCGAAACGGTCCGCAACATCGCCGCCAAGGCGGATGCGACTCTGAGCGGCCTCAACAATCTCGTGAAGGACAATGCCGGCTCGATCGGCAACACGGTCCGCAATGTCGAGAAGTTCTCCGCGGCGCTCGGCGACAACGCCGATGGCGTCGACAAGCTGATGAAGAGCTTCGGCAGCATCGCCGAGACGATCGCGCCGCTGTCGGAGAAACTCGGCGTACTCAGCCAGGAACTGACGGACATCGTCCGCTCGGTCGACCAGAAGAAGGTCGCCTCCATCGTCGAGAACGTCGACAAATTCACGGCGGCGCTCGGCGGCTCCAGCGGCGATGTCGGCAAGGCTGTCAAGGACGTGGCCTCCATCACCGAGAAGCTGAACAAGGCGGCGGATCAGGTCGAGGGCGTGCTGGTGAGCGCGCAGGCTTTCCTCAACACCGCCGCCGGCAAGGACGGGCGCAGCGCCTTCACCGAGGTCAGCGACGCCGCCAAGTCGATCCGTGTGCTCGCCGACAACCTCGACAAGCGCACCGCCGAGATCACCAGCGGCATCAGCCGTTTCACCGGGCCGGGCCTGCGCGACATCGAGGCGCTGGCCAGCGACGGCCGGCGCACCCTGACGGACCTGAATCGCACCCTGCGGAGTTTGGAGCGTAACCCGCAGCAGTTCATCTTCGGCGGCAAGCCTCCGCTCCCTCAATATGGTGGATCCCGCTAAACCCATGTCGATCCCGATCTCGTTCTCGAATCTCCGCAGGCCGCGTGCGCTGGCGCTCTCCCTCGCGACCGCGCTGCTCCTGGCCGGCTGCGGCGGGGGCAGCGTTCCCACCACGTTCGACCTTTCAGCCCCGCAGAATGTCGGCCGCGTCGGCGGCTCGCGCGCCACACTGATGGTGCAGGAGCCGACGACCGTTCAGGCGCTCGATTCCGACCGGGTCATCGTGCGCGATTCCGCAGGAGCCCTGTCCTTCGTCGGCGGCGCGCAATGGGCCGACCGCGTGCCCAAGCTGGTGCAGGTGCGCCTGATCCAGACCTTTGAGAACGCCGGCCGCGTCGGCTCCGTCGCCCGCCCCGGCGACCGTGTCACGCCGGAGACCCAGCTTCTCACCGACATCCGCAGCTTCAACATCGACGCGGCCAGTGGCAGCGCGGTCGTCGAGATCACGGCGAAGCTCGTCGGAGATCGCACCGGCGACATCCGCCGGGCGAGGCTGTTCACGGCTCGCGTGCCGGCGGGAGCGGTCGACGGCCCCGGCGCCGCCCAGGCGCTCGACCGGGCACTGTCGCAGGTGCTCGTCGAGATCGTGCGCTGGGCGCGCTGACAAGCGCCCCAACCGCTCTCGCGAGCTGACGCTCGGCGAGCCTGCTGCCCGTAAAGCAGCGGCTTTTCGGCACCGTTCCCCCGACACTCATGCAAAAGGCCGCCCCGAGGGGGCGGCCTTTTCAATGTCCAGCCAGGAAGGCGCTCCTACTCGAAGCGGCCGCTCGCATGGGCGAGCATCGTGTAGACCTTGCCGGTCTCCGAGGTCAGATAGGTCTTGGCCACCATCGAGTCGCGGTCGTCCTTGGCGGCTTCCGCCAGCAAGCGCTCGAACTCGTCGATATAGCGGTCGACGGTCTCCTTGAACTCAGCATCGCGACGGTACTTGCGACGGATCTCGTCGAAGGTCTGCTGACCCTGCAGCGTGTAAAGGCGCCGCGTGAAGACGTTACGCTCGCCGCGCTTGTAGCGGTCCCAGAGCTCCACGGCCGCGTCGTGGTCGATCATGCGGGCGATGTCGACCGAAAGCGAGTCGAGCCGCTCGATCGAATGCGCCGTCGGCTTTGGCGTCTCTGGCGCCTTCTCCTCACGCGAGGCGCGGTTCAGCAGGTCCGAAAGCCAGCCGCCCTTAGCAGGCGCCGCCGGCTCTGCTGCGGCCGGGCGACGCGGCGCCTCTGCAGCGGGAGCAGGAGCCGGCGTCGGCGCCGCAGCCGGGCGCGGCGGCAGGCTCGGGCGCAGCTCGGCGCGCGGCGTCGCGGGCTCCTCTGGCTCGGGTGCGGCGTCGAGCGATGGCCGCAGCAGCGGCTCCGCGGCCGGCAGCCGGGCCTGCGTCGTCACCGTGGCATAGGCCGGCTCCTGGCGGGGCAGGGTGGCCGCGGGCGCGGACCGCCGGCTCTGGCCGGCATCGACCGGCAGGGCGACGTCGCTGCGGCGGCCGGAGCGGGTGACGATCTCGGTCAGCTCGTTGAGCGCCTTGATCTGCTCCGCCACGACGCGACGCATCGCGGAGGTCGATTCCTGCGTCTCGCGCGGCAGGTCGAGCACGCCACGCTTCAGCTCGGCGCGCGTCTCCTCCAGCTCGCGCTGGATCTCGGCCGCGACGCCGCGCATGTCCTGCGCCGCGCCCTGGAAGCGCTCGGTCACCTTGGCGAGTTCGCTGCCGACTTCGGCCGAAACCTGCTGGTAGGCCTGGCGCAGCGCTTGGGCAGTGCGCTCGCGCTCCTGGCTCGTCGTCGTCCGGATCAGGTCGAACTGCTCCGTGATGGCGGTCGTCGTCGCATCGGCCGAATCCGTCAGCACGGAACCGATCTGGCGGGCGCGCGCTTCGGCGGTGCTCAGCGATTCGTCCATCAGCGCCGCGAAGGAGCGCGTGATCGACTCGACGTCATCCGTGCGGGTGGTGATCAGCCCATGGATCTCCTCCAGCGCCTGCTTGCGTTCGGTGAGCGCCTTGCCGACGCGGGCTTCGACTTGCTCGAGGCGGCTCGCGACCGCGTTGAGCGCCGTGGTGCTGGCCTCGGTGACCTCGCCCAGGGCGTGCCCCTTGTCGTCGAGCTGGCCGACGAGAACGGCGGTCTCCCGCAGAGCGCCTTCCGAAAAGGCCTTCAGCTCGGCGATCTGCTGCGAGATCTGCTGCGAGGCCTTACCGGTCTCGTCCATCACGGTGGCGATGACGCTCTGCAGGTCGCCGACGCGGGCCGACAGGCCGCCTTCGACGGCAGCGAGGTTCTTGTTAGCCCCGTTGACGATCTGCTGCATCAGCTTGTTCGCCTCGCCGAGGCGGCCGAGCATGCCGCCGAGCTCGCCGCGAAGCTGCTCGTTGGTGGCGACAAGCGCCTCGACCGACTGGCGCGTGCCGTTCTCGAGCGTATCGCGCAATGCGCTCGACGAGCTGTCCAGCGCGGTCGTGATCGCGGCTCCGCGCTCGCGCAGACCCTCGATGATCGAGGAGCCGCGCGTCTCGATGGCGCGCACGACTGTCTCGCCGATATTGGCGACCTCGTTGGCAATCGACTCGCCGCGCTGCCCGAGCGCCGCGACCATGCCGCCCCCCTTGTCGTCGAACAGTTCGCGCAGTTCCTCCGCCCGTGCTCCGAGAGCCGAAGAGATGGCGTCGGACTTGTTCTGCAGCGTCTCGGCGATCTGCTGGCCCCGCGTGTCGAGCGTGCCCGAGACGGTGTCGAGCCGGTTGACGACGCGCTCCTCGAAGCGCGCGACGCTGCGGTCCAGCGTGTCGGCGATCTGGAGCGCGCGGCCGCCCAGCGTGGCGTTGATGGTGTCGGCCTTGTCGCTGAGCGTGCGGGTGAGCGACTCGCTCTTGGAGGTGACGACCTCGCCGATCTCGTCCGCCTTGGCGGCGAGCGCGCGGGTGACCTCGCGGCCGCCCTCGGCCAGCACCCGGGCAATGTCGACCGTGCGCTCGACCAGAGCCTCGTTGAGCGCCGTGGCGCGCGAGCCGAGATTGCCGTCGATGCGGGCGATCAGGCTGTCGAGCGACGAGGCGATCTCGGCGCTCTTGGCGCCGGAGCGCTCCTCGAAGAGCTTGATCTGGCTCTCCATCGCGTCGGTGGCCTCGCGCGTCCGCTCCGCCAGGATCGCGGCAGCCTCCGCCGCGCGCGTGCCGACACGGTCGGCCAGTGCCAGTCCGTCCTCGCCGATGAGCTTCTCGACGCTGGCGATCCCGGTCGTGACCGCGAGCGTCAGCGCCTGGGCGTCATGCGACAGACGGCCGCCCAGTTCGCCGCCCTTGTGGACGATGACGTCCTCGAAGGCCGCCAGACGCGAGCCCAACGCGGTCTCGACCTCCCGGCCCTGATTCTCGAAGAGCTGTGCGAACGCGCTGAGGCGCTGCCCCATCGTCGTCTCGATCGCGCGGCCCTGCTCGTCGAACAGACGCGTCAGCGCGTCATGGCGACCGGCCAGGGCCTCGGTGAGCGCCTGGGCGCGGCTCTCGACCGAGCGCAGCATCGACTCGGCATTGGCGGATAGCGCCTCGTTGACGCGGCCGCCCTGCTGGGTGAGCGCCAGCACGATTTCCCGGCCGGTGCCCGCGAGCAGCGTGCGCGCTTCCTCGGCATGAACCGTGAAGGTCTCGCGCAATCCGCGGGTGGCCTCGCTGACCCGCTCGGCCACGTCGCGACCGTCGACATTGATGGTGTCCGACAAGGAGCGTGTCGCATCGGAGAGGCGACGGGCCAGCTCCTCGCTCTGCTCGCCGAGCAGGGTGTGGACCTCGCGGCCGGCGCCGGCCAATTCGCGCAGCAAGGTCTCGCGCTGGTCGCCGAGCAGCGTGCCGACTTCCTGGCCCGTTTCGGAGAGACGCTGGATGAAGCCGCTCTGCTGCTGCTCCAGGGCGGCCTGGGCCGCCTCGGCGGCGCCGGCCAGGCGGGCGGCGAGGGCGTTGCCGCGCTCGTCCAGGCGCTTGTCGAGGCTGTCGCCGGTTTCGGCGAGGCGGGTGATCAGGGCGCTGCTGCGCTCGGCCAGGACGCTGTGGACCGAGCGGCCGACATCGGCGACCCGCGTGACCAGGGCCTGGCTCTCATTGCCGAGCAGGTCCTTCACCTCGAGCCCGGCCTGCGACAGCTTCACCGTTAGCGAGGCGGCCTGCTCGTCGAGCAGGGCGCCGACGCGGGCGCCTGTCTCCGTCAGGCTGGCGGCGAGGGCGTCGCTTTGGACGCCGATCAGGCCATGGACCTGTTCGCCGGCTTCGCCGAGACGCAGGACGAGCGACTCGCTCTGCCCGTCGAGGAGCTTGGCGACCTCTGTGCCGGCATCCGTGACGCGGCTGACCAGCGCCTCGCTCTGTCCGGCGAGAAGGCTGGAGACGTTGGCCCCCGTGCCCGAGACGCGGGCCACCAGGGCTTCGCTCTGCTCCTCCAGCAACTTGGCGACATCCGAGCCCGTGCCCGAAACGCGTGCGACGAGCGCCTCGCTCTGGTCCGCCAGCAGCCTCGTGACCTGCTCGCCCGTGCCTGACACCTTGGACGCTAGCGTCTCCGCCTGGCGGTCGAGCATCGACTGCACGGTCTCGCCCGTCTCCGAAAGACGCGACACGAGCAGGCTACCGCGCCCGTCGATCACGCCTTCGAGCCCCTCCGTGACGGAGGCGACGCGAGTCGCCAGTTCCTCGCCGTGACGGGCGACGACATTCCCCAGCGACTGGCCGGCTTCGTCCACACGCAGGATGATGGCGTCGCTGCGCTCGCGCAGGATGTCGTCCACGGTCCGCGCCGTGTCGTTGAGGCGGCTGACCAGCGTTTCGCTTCGTGTGCCGATCAGCGCGTTGACGTTCTCACCGACTTCGGTGAGGCGGGTGGCGATCAGCTCGTTCTGACGGGCGAGCAGACCGTTCACGCCGCGGCCGACTTCGGCCAAGCGGGTGGTGACGCTGTCGCCTTCCTCGGCCAGCGAGGCGCGCAGGGTCTCGCCGGTCTCGGCCAGGCGCTGACGCAGCGTCTCGCTCTGGCTGTCGATCAGCGCCACCATGGTGCGGCTGCTGGTCTCGAAGCGCTCCGCCGCCTCGGTGCCGCGGGCGGCAATGTCCTGCGCCAGGTTTTCGCCGGTGGCACGCAGGGTTTCATTCACGGTCTCGACGCGAGCCGTCAGCGTATCGACGACCTGCGAGCCGGTCTCGGTGATGGCGCGGGTGACGTCGCGGGCGCCCGTCGCGAGGCCCTCGGCCAGCACGGCGCCCGTGCGCTCGAGCGACGTCGCGATATCGCGGGCGCGGCCGTCCAGCAGCGTCGAGAGGCTGTCACTGGCGCCGGAGAGCCGCTCGCTGACCTCGCCGGAGGTCACCTGGAGGCGCTCGACCAGCTCGCTGCCGCGGCCGCTGATTTCGTCGATGACCCGTTCGCCGGCGCGTCCGAGAGCCAGGGTGATCTGGTCGCCCTTCTCGCCGAGCGAGCCGGTCACGCGGTCGCCCGCCTGGGTCACGGCCTCCGCGATGGCGCGGCTGGCGTTATCGAGATCCTTGGACAGGTTTTCATGGGCGCCGCTGATCGCGAACTTCACCCGCTCGGCATTGCCGACGACCGCCTCGCGCTGGGTGACGAGCTCGTCGATCAGGGCGCGCAGACGGATCTCGTTGTCGGCATAGGCGCGCTCGAGCGTGGCGATCTCGCCGCGCACGATCGTCTCCAGCTCGCCGGCCCGCGCCACGGCGCGTTCGATTCCGTCGCCCATCGCGGCGACCTCGCGCCGGATCGTCTGGCTCAGCGAAAGCACCGAATCGGCGCCTACGACCTCTGGCTCGGCCAGCCGCAGCGCGACCTCGGTCATGGCGCGGGAGACCAGGCGCATCTCCTGCGTCCGGCGGTAGAGCGCCGCCAGCACGAAGAAGAAGACGGCGGGCGCGCCGATGGCGAGCGCCAGCAGTGTCCACTCGCCGACCCCGAAGGCGGCGAAACGGTCCTGCAGGCCGCCGTCGACGGCGCCGAAGCGGTTGCGCAACACGAAAGCCGCGCCACCGAGCCAGGTCAGCGTCGCCAGACCGGCGAACCAGTAAGGCTTGGCCGAGGGACGGACGGAGAAGGCCTGAACCAGGGAGCTGGAATCGCGCCGGTCGTCATTGGCGACGCGGCTTGTGTCGGGCGCGATGGCGGGGCGCGGCGGGGGCGCGGCGGCCGGCGCCGCCGCGGGGGGCGCAGCCGGCTGCTCGATGCGCGGCAGGTCAAGCTTCAGATCGTTCTCGGTGGTCGCGGGCAGCTTCGGCTCCGGCGTGGCAGCGCCTTCGGCGTCGGCCTTGGGCTGGTCCAGCCGGAGAGCCTCCTCGATGGCCGACATGGCAGCCTCGGTCGGATCCTGAAGCTTCTTTTGCCGATTCATGCTGTGCCGCCTTCGCCACGCTACTGGGGACAGGAGCCCGATCGTGTCGCCGCACCGGACGGACCGCCTCTGGTCCGGCAGGAAAGCGACACTGCGCCCATCGTTTACCAATTGAAAGGGTAGTTGAGGCTCTAAGCCTTGGGAACCCGCTTAGGGCGCCGATTCACAAACGTCGTTAACGCCTCATTCACCATGAAGGCGCTTGTTGGAAGGGGCGGGCACGCGCCGGCTGCCCCCGCCAGACCATCACTCCAGGGCCCCAGATGCCTCAAACCGCCATCGATCTCGACCACCTCTCCCGCCAGACCGGCGGCGATCAGGATCTCGAACGCGAGCTTCTCGCACTCTTCGCCCAGCAATGCGTGCGGCATCTGCGCGCCATCCACCAGGCCGAGGACAGGACCGCCCGTCTCGACGCCGCGCACACGCTGAAGGGTGCCGCGCGCGCCATCGGTGCCTGGCAGGTTGCGGATGCGGCGGACGCCATCGAGCAGCGGCTCGCCGCGGCCGATCCGCGTCTCGAACAGGCGATGGACACGCTCGCACTGGCCGCCGCCGAGGCGCGCGCCGTCATTGCCCGCTACGACAGCGCGGCCTGAGAGCAGCCCGCACCGATCCGCCGCAGCCCGTTGCGACGGAAAGGGCTTTCCCCGGCGCTTTGAAATGCTCTAAGGCGTGCGCGTCCCTTCGCACGCTGGAGTTCGAGATGCCGCAGGTCACCTTCATCGACGCGCATGGCGAAAGCCGCACGGTCGAGGGCGAAGCCGGGGCCACGGTG
The DNA here is from genome assembly GCF_001557075.1 of Methylobacterium sp. CCH7-A2. NCBI lineage: Bacteria > Pseudomonadati > Pseudomonadota > Alphaproteobacteria > Hyphomicrobiales > Methylobacteriaceae > Methylobacterium > Methylobacterium sp. CCH7-A2. The sequence goes on along the minus strand of NZ_LSKN01000018.1, from coordinate 17,331 downwards.
ATGGAAGTCGCCATCCGCAACGGCGTGCCCGGCATCGAGGCCGAATGCGGCGGCGCCTGCGCCTGCGCGACCTGTCATGTCTATGTCGACGACGCCTGGGCGGCAAAGACCGGCAGCCCCGAGCCCATGGAAGAGGACATGCTGGACTTCGCCTTCGAGGTGAAGCCGACCTCGCGGCTGTCCTGCCAGATCAAGCTGCGCGACGATCTGGACGGCCTCATCGTGCGGACGCCGACGCGCCAAGGCTGAAACGCTCCGCCGCGTCAGCGGCCTTCATCGTCCCAGATCCTGAAACGTCTTGATGCGGCGGCGCGTCTGGCGCAGCCTGCGCGCGGCCGTCCACGTGATCGCCGGACGGCCCTCGGCCTTGTTTGCGCTGGATCATCGTCGCCGGGCCGGGAACTCGTAATGTGCGGGTCACAGCAACGAGGAGCCGCGTCATGTACAAGTCGATTCTGGTCCCCGTCGACATCGCCGAACCGGAGCTGGCAGAGCCGGCCATCGCGGCGGCCGTCGGTCTGGCCAAGGGGGCGGGCGCGTCCGTGCGGCTGGTCTATGTCCGCTCGCTGGTGCCGATTACCTATATGGAATTCGTTCCGGCCGGCTTCGACGCCGAGCAGCAGGAGGACGCCGAGGCCAAGCTCGCGGCGATCGCCGCCAAGATCGATCTGCCCGAGGCGCAGGTCTCGGCCAAGGTCCTGATCGGCTCCGTCCATGGCGAGGTCCTGGCGGAGGCGGAGGCCAGCGGCACCGACCTGATCGTCATCGGTTCGCACGAGCCTGGCATGCTCGCCTATGTCATCGGCTCCAACGCCTCGGCCATCGTGCGGCGGGCCAAATGTTCGGTGCTGGTCGTCCGCTGAGGCGACGTCAGCCCACCCGGCCGGGCACGAGGTCGTCCGGCACCTCGCCGGTCGCGAGGTCGCGCGGCCGGTTGAGCACGACCATCGGCTTCACCTGCCAATAGGAGGCCGCCGCGAGCAGCAGCCCGAGCAGCGCGACCGAATGCTGCCCCTGCAGCAAGCCGCGTGCGATGAAGAAAGCGAGCATCAGCAGCGACGCGCCGCTGACCACGGCGAGCGCCGCCCAGAGCGGCGTAGGCTTGCCGGCGACGAAGCGCGCCTTCGGATTGGCCCGTGCGATGGCCGCCGACAAAGCGCTGACGAAGGCGTGATAGCCGGCATCGTCGCGGTCCAGTTCGGTCAGCGAGCGCCAGGAGAGGTTGCCGAAGGTGATGCTGCGGCCATCGCTGAGCCGCAGCTGTGTCCTGAAGCCTTTCGAGCTGAGATTGCTCGGCGCATAGGTGAAGCGGACCTGCTCGACGGCGGATAGCCGGACGCGATCGACCTTGCGGGTCGAATCGACCACCAGCGTCTCGCCCTCCAGCCGATAGGCGATCTCGAATCCGACTGGGCGCGCGCGCTGGCGCCAGGAGGGGAGCTGGGTGTCGTCGTCTGATGTCGGCGTCATGGCGTGAGCCATAGCGGCTGTGCTCAGGCTTGTCGCGGACTCAAGACCCGCGCATCACCTTTTGGAGTTCTCCAGCTTTTCCGAAAGCCAGATCTTGATGAGCGACTGGTAGGGAACATCGCGCTCGTTGGCCGCGATCTTGATGCTTTCCAGAAGCGCGTTGGGCAACCTGATCGAGATTGATGTCGAGGACGGCGTGAGGTTGGGAAAACGAACGGCGGACGCCTTCGTCCAGTCGACATAATCCGTGGAGTCGTGCGTTTCCCAGAAGGCTCGCTCCTCGGCTTCGCTCTGGAATGACGGTATCGCCTTAAGCGGCTTCGGCATAATGACGACGCTCCTTCCGGTTCATGTCGCGCGCCGAGATCACGCGGATGAGGCTGTTCTCTCGGCGCAGGGTGAACACCACGTAGAGACAACGACCTTCATCGGTTTGGCCCAACGCTCAGAACCTGCGTTCCGATAGGCTGTGTTGCTGATCGTCCATCAGCAGCAGCGGCTGGTTCATGAAGACCTGCTCCGCTTCTGCTTGACCGACATGATGCTTGTCGACGCTCTTGCGCGCATTTCCCTGATCCCAATCGAAGCCGATGACGAGATTGAGATCGATCACGATTGTCTACCCTGATCATATACGCATCAAGGATGGCTGGCCTGATCTGGTGGCCTCTCGGGGAGGCCTCAGCGCGCCAGCACCTTCATCGCCCCGTCGAGCCCGTCGAGCGTCAGCGGGAACATGCGCCCGCCCATCAGCGTGCCGATCTGGCGGATCGACTGGGTGTAGCTCCACAGATGCTGCTGTACCGGGTTCAGCCAGACCGATTTGGGAAAACGAGAGGTCAGGCGCTCCATCCAGACCGCTCCGGCCTCTTCGTTCCAATGCTCGACCGAGCCGCCCGGCATCGCGATCTCATAGGGGCTCATGGAGGCGTCGCCGACGAAGACGAGCCGGTAATCGGCCGGGTAGGTCCGAAGCAGCTCGAAGGTCGGGATCGTCTGGTCGTGCCGGCGGCGATTCTCCCGCCAGACCCGCTCATAGGGGCAGTTGTGGAAGTAGAAATGCTCGAAATGCTTGAACTCGGCCCGCGCCGCCGAGAACAGCTCCTCGGCCAGCTCGATATGCCAGTCCATCGAGCCGCCGACATCGAGAAACAGCAGGACCTTGACGGCGTTGCGCCGCTCCGGCCGCAGCTTCACATCGAGATAGCCGTGCCGGGCCGTCTCGCTGATCGTGGAATCCAGATCGAGTTCCTCGGCCGCGCCTGTCCGGGCGAATTTGCGTAAGCGGCGGAGCGCAATCCGCAGGTTTCGAACGCCGAGCTCGCGTGTGTCGTCGAAATCCTTGAACTCGCGCTTGTCCCAGACCTTCACCGCCCGGAAGTTGCGGTTGCCGTCCTGCCCGATGCGCACGCCTTCGGGATTGTAGCCATAGGCGCCGTAGGGCGAGGTGCCGGCGGTGCCGATCCATTTCGAGCCGCCCTGATGGCGGCTCTTCTGCTCTTCCAGGCGCTGCTTCAGCGTCTCGAACAGCTTGTCCCAGCCGAGGGCTTCGATCTGTGCCTTTTCGGCGTCTGTCAGATATTTCTCGGCGAGCTTGCGCAGCCATTCGTCGGGAATGGCCTGCTCTTCGACCGCTTGGCCCAGCGTCTCCAGGCCCTTGAAGACCTCGCCGAAGACTCGGTCGAAACGGTCGAGATGGCGCTCGTCCTTGATCAGGCAGCAGCGTGCGAGGTGGTAGAAATCTTCGACGCGATGCTCCGCGAGATCAGCCTCCACGCCCTCCAGAAGGGCGAGATACTCCCGCAGCGTGACGGGGACCTTGGCGGCCCGCAGATCGGTGAAGAGGCGCAGGAACATGGCGCTACTCTGGCGCCGGAGGCGCTGCCGTCAAGCGCGGACCGCCGCACCTCCCGCGCAGAGCGGGAAGTGCGGCAGAACCGGCCGCTCACGCCACGGCGTCGGCGAGGTCCTTGGTGACCTTGAACTTCACCACGGTCTTGGCCGGGACCTTGATGGTCGCGCCGGTCGAGGGGTTGCGGGCCTCGCGGGCCTCGCGCTTGGCCGCCGAAAACTTGCCGACGCCGCCGAGCGTGATGTCGTCACCGGACTTGAGCGTCTTCGCGACGACGGCGCCCAGCGCGGTCAGGATGGCGGAGACGTCGGTCTTCGACTTGCCGGTCTCGTCCGCGATCGCGGCGATCAGTTCATTCTTGGTCATTAGAAGCTCCTTCGGAGTGGTGTCACGTCCCGCGGCACGTCGATAACGATCGAATCGAAGCGCGCGATGGCCACGGACCGCGCGGTGCGATTGCGGCAGTTGCCATGGTCGACGTCGAAAGGCGATGGCCGCAGCGCAAGATACGCACAGGAATCGCGTTCGTTCCGCGAGGGAAGGCCCGCTTGCAACCGCTGGACGTCCCTCACGGTCGCGATTGACAAGCCGAAGCCGGATATTTCAAGCTTGAAATAATAAGGCCCGGGGGATCGGCATGAAGGTCATCATCGTCGGAGGCGGCATTGGCGGTCTCACGCTCGCCCTGATGCTGCACGCGCGCGGCGTCAGCGCCACCGTCTACGAGCAGGCGGGCGAAATCCGAGAGGTCGGCGTCGGCATCAACACGCTGCCTCATGCGATCCGCGAATTGGCCGAACTCGGCCTGCTGCCGGCGCTCGACGCCGTCGCGATCCGCACCCGCGAACTCGTCTACATGAACCGCTTCGGCCAGACCGTCTGGCGCGAGCCGCGCGGCCTGCATGCCGGTGCGCCGGTGCCGCAATTCTCGATCCATCGCGGCCGGCTTCAGGGCGTCATCCGCGATGCCGTGGTGGCGCGTCTGGGGGAGGGCGCGGTCAGGACCGGCCGGCGGCTGCAGGGCTTCGTGCAGGACGAGGGTGGCGTCACCGCCCACTTCACCGACGCCAGGCGCGGCGAGGCTGGCGAGACGGCGCGAGGCGACATCCTGGTCGCGGCCGACGGCATCCATTCGGCGGTGCGGGCGCATTACTTCCCGAACCAGGGCGCACCGCGCTGGAACGGCGTACAGATGTGGCGCGGCGCCTGCGACTGGCCCGTCTTCCTCGATGGCGAGAGCATGATCGTCGCCGGCGGCATGGCGGGGAAGCTCGTGCTTTACCCCATCGCAAAAGGCACGACGCCGCAGACTCGGCTGACCAACTGGGTCGTCAACATCCGCACCGGAGATCCGGCCAAGCCGCCGCCCAAGGAGGCCTGGTCCAAACCCGGGCGGCTCGAGGATGTGCTGCCCTTCGCGCGGCGCTTCACCGTACCCGGTGTCGACATCCTCGCCCTCATCCAAGCCACGCCGGGTTTCTGGGACTATCCGATGTGCGACCGGGATCCGCTGCCGCGCTGGACCCACGGCCGCGTGACCCTGCTCGGCGATGCCGCCCATCCGATGTATCCGGTGGGTTCGAACGGGGCCTCCCAGGCGATCCTCGACGCCCGCTGTCTCGCCGACCGGCTGGTGAGTTCCGAGCATCCGCGTCATGCGCTCGCGGCTTATGAGGCGCAGCGCTTGCCGGCGACGGCCGAAATCGTGGCGTTGAACCGCAAGGGCGGCCCGGAGCGCGTCATCGACGCCGTCGAGCAGCTCGCGCCGAACGGCTTCGACGATGTCGAACGCGTGCTCAGCTACGCCAAGCGCGAGGCGATCGTGAAATCCTATGCCGGCACGGCGGGTTTCTCGCAGGAGCAACTCGCTCGCAGGGCCTGACGCGCTCAGCCGGCTTCAGTCAGTTGCTCGATGCGGCTTTTCATGCGGGCGTTGTCGCGCTCGGCCATGCGCAGGCGCATCGCGACGTCAGCGTCGGAGGAGCCTCCGGGCTGCGAAGCCTCTTCGGCCTCGAAGGACACGCCGATGCGCGTGCCGCTGCGCCAGCGCATATGGGCCTGGTAGCAACGCTGGCGCTGGGCGATCGCGAGCTCGAAGTCCGGGGGCAGCAGCACCGTCTCCGGCACGACGATGAGGGCGCCGCCCTCCGAGATGTTGCGCACGACGCAGTCCAGGGTGCTGCGCTGCTGGTTGTAGCGGGCCTGCGCCCCCAGCAGCGAGCGAAGGCGCGGGGTCTGGCGTCGCTCCGTCGTCATGGCTCGAGTCCGGCCGTCTTCACCGGGCGGCCCCATGCCGCCTCACGAAAACCATGCCAGAGTCCGCGCTGCGCCGCAGCAACCGGTTCGGTCAGTGTTTAACGATCGGTCGCCCGAATCCGCGAAAGAACAGGGTTCAGCCCGTGTCGCCGCGGCCCGCACGCCGAGCTCGCGCCTCGGCCAGCGAGACCACAGGCGAGGGGGCGGATTCCTCGGGCGTCAGGAAGGCGACGCCGACATCGTCGCCGCGCCGCCAGCACTGCCGGACGCGGCGGCTGTGCCCTTCCGGAATGGTGAGTTCGAAGGTCTGCGGCAGCTCGATCCAGTCCGCCATGCGCACCATCGCGCCGGTCCGCGACCGGTTGCGAACGGTGCAGGCGAGGACGGACTGCTCGCCGTTGAACATGACGCGAGCCGGCTGGTGGAGGCGGCTGCGCGTCTCGAGGCGGCGGTCGGCGATCATCGGCAGGCTCCCGCGACAGGCCTCCGGGGCGGAGGCTGTATCGGGGGGAGTCTGCCGGAAACCGGGCGCCGGCGCAGCTTTTACCGCAGCTTAACCTTACCTCGACGGCGTCAGGCACCGTCCGGCGGCGGCGGCAGGAAATCGACTTCGTGCTTGGCCGAGAGCGCCACGACATCGGCCGGGTTCTGCTCGGCCATCGAGTGGATGCCCCAGAACAGATCGTAGAGACGCGCCGTCGGCGCCACCCAGAACAGGCACTTCACAGGCGCATCGCTCTTGTTGAACAGGCCATGTGGGACGTTACGCGGCAGCCGGATCAGGTCGCCCGGCAGGGCATGGCTCTCGGCCCCGTCGAGGACGAGGTCGAGCCGTCCCTCGAGCATGTAGATGAATTCGTCCTGCGTGGTGTGGATATGCGGGGGCACGAAGGTGCCGGGCGGGAAGGTGGCGTGCCAGGAGAAGGACTCCTCGCTCAGCGACTTCGGCACATAGGTCTGGCCGAGGATGTTCCAGGAGATCGAATCGAGCCCCTCATTGGCCCGGGTGACGCCGGCGGTCAGTGGCTTCATGGCAGATGTCCTCGCTCGTCAGAAATGCAGGAAGCGGTCCTTGACCGCGCTGTCGCTGCGCAGGTCGTCGCTGCTGCCGCGCCAGACGACGCGGCCCTTCTCCAGCACGACATGGCGGTCGGCGATCTTGGCCAGCGCATCGACATTCTTGTCGATCACCAGGATCGACTCGCCCTCGGCCTTCAGCGCCGCAAGGCAGGCCCAGATCTCCTGGCGGATGATCGGCGCCAAGCCCTCCGTCGCCTCGTCGAGGATGATCAGCCGGGGATTGGTCATCAGCGCCCGGCCGATCGCCAGCATCTGCTGTTCGCCGCCCGAAAGCTGGTTGCCGCGGTTGGCGCGGCGCTCCTTCAGGCGCGGGAAGAAAGCGTAGATCCGCTCGATGTCCCAGCGGGGCTTGCCGAAGCGGCTGGCGGCCGTGGCGATGAGGTTCTCCTCGACAGAAAGCGTCGGGAAGATCATCCGCCCCTCGGGGACCAAGCCGATGCCGGCTTGCGCGATCCGGAACGCGGGGGCACCGGTGAGATCCCGCCCCGCGACGCTGACGCGGCCGGATTTCGGCGGGATCAGCCCCATGATCGCGCGGATCGTCGTGGTCTTGCCCATGCCGTTGCGGCCGAGCAGCGTTACGACCTCGCCTTCGCCGATCGAAAGATCGACCCCGAACAGGATCTGCGCCTCGCCATAGCCGGCATCGAGGCCCTCGACGACGAGCATCCTACCCCTCCTCGCCGAGATAGGCCTCGCGGACCGCCGGGTCGGCCCGCACGTTGGCGGGATGGCCCGAGGCGATCACGCGGCCATAGACCAGCACGCTGACGCTGTCGGCCAGGGCGAAAACCGCCTCCATGTCATGCTCGACCAGCAGCATGGCGTAGCGGCCCTTCAGGCTCGCCAGCAGCGCGATCAGCCGCTCGCCCTCCTCACGGCCGACGCCGGCGAGCGGCTCGTCTAGCAGGATCGCGGCGGGCTCCAATGTCAGCGCCATCGCGATTTCGAGAGCCCGCTTCTCGCCATGCGACAACTGACCGGCGAGCACATGGGCACGCTCCGTCAGGCCGACGGCTTCGATCGCCGCCCAAGCCGGGGCGTTCAGGGTCTCGTCCCGGGCCGCGTTTCGGAACAGCGCCAACGGATGCGCGGCGCGCGCCTGGACGCCGAGTGCGACGTTCTCGAGCACCGAGAGCGACGGGATTGTCGAGGTGATCTGAAAGGTTCGGGCGAGGCCGGCGCGCGCCCGTCTTTCCGGTGAGAAGCCGGTGATGTCCTGCCCCCGGAAGCGGATGCTGCCGGTGTCGGGCCGCAGCATGCCGGAGATCTGGTGGACCAGCGTGGTCTTGCCGGCGCCGTTGGGGCCGATCAGGGCGTGGAGTTCGCCCGGTGCGACCGACAGGCTGACGCCGTCCGTGACCTTCAGCGCGCCGAAGGCCTTCTGGATGCCGGAGAGGACGAGCACGGGCTCAGTCATCGCGGCCGATCCCGAGCTTGCGCATCAGCCCGACCAGCCCGCCGCGCGTGAACAGCACGAAGAGCACGATCATCGGCCCGAAGATGACCTTCCAGTGCTCGGTCCAGCCGGCGAGGATGTCCTCGGCGAAGAGGAAGGCCAGCGCCCCGATGATGGCGCCGTGCAGCGAGCCGACGCCACCGAGCACGACCATGAAGATCAGCTCGCCGGAACGCGGCCAGGACATGAAAGCCGGGCTGACGAACTCGGTCTGGTTGGCGAGCAGGAAGCCGGACAGGCCCGCGATCAGCCCGCTGATCACATAGGCGGCGAGGCGCACCTGCGAGACCTGGAACCCGGTAACGGAGACTCGCGTGCCGTTCTCGCGCGCAGCCCTCAGCACGCGGCCGAAGCGCGAGGCGACGATCACGCGGACGAGGAGGTAGCAGGCGAGCAGCACGCCCAGCACGACATAAAAGAAGCCGGTCCGGTTGCCGAAGGCGTTGAACCCCAGCACCGTGCTGCGCTGGTAGAGCGTCAGCCCGTCGTCGCCGCCATAGGCGGAGAGCGCCTGCGCCAGGAAGTAGACCATCTGCCCGAAGGCCAGCGTGATCATGATGAAGGTGACGCCGCGCGTGCGCAGCGAGACATAGCCCGTCACGAGGGCGAACACGCCGCACACCGCGAGCACGACGGGAAGGATCAGCAGCGTCTCCGCCAGACCTTCCGTGATCATGATGCCGGTCGCATAGGCGCCGATCCCCACGAAGGCGGCGTGCCCGAAGGAGACCAGACCGCCGACGCCGAGGATGAGGTCGAGCGACAGCGCCGCGATGGCGAAGATCATGGCCCGCGTCACCAGCGTCAGCCAGTGCGAGGGCAGGCCGAGCGAGACCGCGACCGGCAGCAGCGCCAGCAGCCCGAACAGCAGGATGGGAACGAGCGGGAGGCGCCGGGCGGGCAGGGGGATCGCGCGCCCGGTCGAGCCGGCCCGGGTCGTGGCGGTTTCGCTCATGCCCGGCCCTTCGAGGGCAGGAGCCCCTCCGGCCGGACGAACAGCACGATCGCCATCACGAGATAGATCAGCATCGAGGACAGCGCGGCGCCCGCCGCCCGGGCCGAGGGGGCGCTCATGAACAGCCGCAGCAGGTCGTTCATGAAGGACCGGCCGAGGGTGTCGACGAGGCCGACGATCAGCGCTCCCACGAAGGCGCCCCGGATCGACCCGATGCCGCCGACGACGATGACGACGAAGGCGAGGATCAGAATGTTGTCGCCCATGCCCGGCTCGACCGAGAGGATCGGTGCCGCCATCACCCCGGCGAAGGCGGCCAGCATGGTACCGAAGGCGAAGACGATCATGAAGAGCTTGTTGATGTCGACGCCCAGTGCCGAGACCATGGGGGCGTTCGAGGCGCCGGCCCGCAGCAGCATGCCCGTGCGCGTCTTCTCGACGACGAACCAGAGTAGAGCCCCGACGGCAAGCCCCGCCCCGATCAGCGCGAAGCGATAGGTCGGGTAGAGGATGCCGTCGAGCAGCGCGACGTTGCCAGACAGGAAGGCCGGGACCGGCACCGAGAGCGGCGCAGCGCCCCAGAGCATCTTCACGCCCTGGTTCAGCAGCAGGATGAGCCCGAAGGTCGCCAGCACCTGGTCGAGATGGTCGCGCGCGTAGAGATGTCGAAAGACCAGGAACTCCAGCGCCAGCCCGATCACGAGGGCGCTGGCTAGCGCCAACACGAGCCCCAGCACGAAGCTGCCGGTGATGCCGACGAAGGTCACCGCGAGATAGGCGCCGAGCATGTACTGCACGCCATGCGCCAGGTTGATGAAGTCCATCACGCCGAAGACGAGCGTCAGTCCGGCGGCCACCAGGAACAGCAGGATGCCGAGCTGGAGGCCGTTCAGGATCTGGACGATAAGGAGGCCTGTGGTCATGTCATGTCGCCCGTCATGCTCGGGCGTGACCCGAGCATCTCAGGAAAGAGATTCTCGGGTCTGCGCTGCGCTTCGCCCGAGAATGACGAAGAGGCTTACTTCAGCGGGCATTCCTTGGCGTGCGGGTCGGCATAGTCCGTGAAGACCTTCGAGACGATCTCGGTCTGGAACTTGCCGTCGGGGCGCTTGGCGGCCTTGACGAGATAGAAATCCTGGATCGGGTAGCCGTTGGTGTTGAACTTGAACTTGCCGCGCAGCGAGGTGAAATCGGCCTTCTTAAGGGCCGCGCGCAGCTTGTCCTTATCAGCCGTGCCGCCGGCCGCCTTGACGGCCGAGTCGATCAGCATCGCGGCGTCATAGGCCTGCTGGGCATAGGAGCCGGGCACGATCTTGTAGGCCGCCTCATAGGCGCTGACGAATGTCTTGGTCTGCGGATTGTCCATGTTCGGCGCCCAGGTCATGCCGCCGAACAGGCCGACCGCGGCATCCTGCTGCGCCGGCAGCGTCGATTCATCGACCGTGAAGGCCGAGAGGAAGGGAATCTTGCCTTGCAGGCCCGCCTGCGACCACTGCTTGACGAAGTTGACGCCGAGCCCGCCCGGCAGGAAGGCGAAGACGACGTCGGGCTTGGTCGAGGCGATCTTGGCGAGGTCCGAGGCGAAGTCCATCGAGGTCAGCGGCGCATAGACCTCGTCGACGATCTCGCCCTTGAAGTAGCGCTTGAAGCCCGCGAGCGAGTCCTTACCGGCCTGGTAGTTCGGCGCGATGATGTAGGCGCGCTTGTAGCCCTGGTCTTGGGCATGCTTGCCGAGAACCTCGTGCACCTGGTCGTTCTGGTAGGAGGTGACGAAGAAGTTCTGGTGGCAGCCCTTGCCGGCCATGGTCGAGGGGCCGGCGTTCGGCGAGATCAGGAAGGCGCCCGAGTCGAGCACTGGCTTGGCGATCGCGCCGAGGATATTGGAGAACACCGGGCCGACCACGAAATCCGCCTTCGCGCTTTCGACATAGGCCTTGACCTTGCCGACCGCGACGTCCGGCTTGAGTTCGTCGTCGATCACGGTGATCTGCACCGGCACGCCGCCGAGCTTGCCGCCGTTCTGGTCGACCGCGAGCTGGAAGCCGTCGCGGACCTGCTGGCCGAGTGCCGCCGCCGGGCCGGTCAGCACGCTGACGACGCCGATCTTGAGCGGCTCCTGCGCCTGGGCCGAGGCGATGCCGAGCGCGAGCAGACCGGCACCGAGCGAAAGCGAAAGCTTGAGTGTCATGTCGGATGTCCTCCCGGGACGAACGAGAAAGCCGGAGTGCGACAGGGGTCCCCTCGACCTCCTTGACCGCGCGATGAAGGCATATTGTTTCAAGCTTAAAATATCTGCAAGGGGTTCTTGCCGGAGAATCTTTGACGGCCCGGTGAACCTCCAAGTCATCCCGGACAAGCGGCGATCTCGCGCCGATCCGGGATCCATCGTAGAGCGCAGTTCCCTGTGATCGATCCCGGAGCTCCGCTTCGCTACGTCCGGGATGACGCCGTGGATGGCGTCACCGTCACGGCGATCTCACGCCTGAACGCCGTCCACATACCAGTCCATCTTGGACAGCATCTCGTCGGACGCCTTCTCGCCGGCCTTGAGTCGCACCGTACCCTTCTGGTCCTTCAGTTCCCCGGTAAAGGGGTGGAGCGTGCCGGCGACGATGCCCTTGGTGACCTCGTCGGCGGCGGCACGAGCGGCCGGCGTCACGGCGTCGTTGTACGGCGCGATCTTGACCATGCCGTCCTTGATGCCGCCCCAGACGTCGCCGCTCTTCCACGTGCCGTCCATCACCTCCTTGACGCGCTTGATGTAGTAGCCCGACCAGTCGTCGACGATCGCGGTCAGATGTGCCTTCGGGGCGAAAGCCTTCATGTCGGAGGCCTGGCCGAAGGCGAAGACGCCGCGCTGCTCGGCCGCCTGCAGGGCTGCCGCCGAGTCGGTGTGCTGGGTGATGATGTCGCAGCCCTGGTCGATCAGCGCCTTGGCGGCGTCGGCCTCCTTGGCGGGGTCGTACCAGGTCGACGCCCAGATCACCTTGGTCCGGAAATTCGGGTTCACCTTCCGCGCCGCGAGCGTGAAGGCGTTGATGCCCATCACCACCTCGGGGATCGGGAAGGAGGCGATGTAGCCGGCCTGGCCGGACTTCGACATGTGCCCGGCGATCGTGCCGATCACGGCGCGCCCCTCATAGAAGCGGGCATTGTAGGTCGCGACGTTTTCGGCGCGCTGATAGCCCGTGGCGTGTTCGAATTTCAGCTTCGGGAACTGCTTCGCGACCTGGATCGTCGGGTTCATGAAGCCGAATGACGTCGTGAAGATCAGCTGGTTGCCGGCCTGGGCCAACTGGCGGATCGCCCGGGCGGCGTCGGGGCCCTCCGCCACCTTTTCGATGAAGCTCGTCTTGATCTTCGCGCCGTATTCCTTCTCCAGCGCGAGCCGGCCCTGGTCATGCGTCCAGGTCCAGCCATGGTCGCCGATCGGGCCGACATAGATGAAGCCGACGCCGAGCGGCGCCTGGGCCCGCGCGCCCGTGCCGAGCAGCGGCAGGGCGGCGGCGCTGGCGCCGGCACCGAAATTGAACCGGCGGCGGGTGATGATCGAGGTCATGAAGGGGTTCTCCGGTTGCGGGGCGGCGTCAGGACGCCGAGAAAGGCTTGCCGAGACAGGCCGGCGCGTTGAGCCGGCCCGATCTGCGGCCTAGCGACATCATGGTCAGAACCGCGATAGTCGCAAGATAGGGCGTCATCGCAAGAAGCTCGGGCGCGAGCCAGGTGATGCCGGCCGCCTTCGCCTGCAGCTCGAGCGTCATCACCGCGCCGAAGAGATAGGCGCCGAGCAGCAGGCGTCCCGGCCGCCAGGCGGCGAAGACGACGAGGGCGAGTGCGATCCAGCCCCGACCGGCGGTGAGCCCGTCGGCCCACATCGGCGTCAGCGCCAGCGAGAAATAGGCCCCGCCCAGCCCCGCCAACGCGCCACCGAAGGCGATCGCGGCATAGCGGATGGCGATGACGGGGTAGCCGATGGCATGGGCCGAAGCGTCGTTCTCGCCGACCGCGCGCAGGATCAGGCCCGGCCGCGTCCGGCGCAGGAACAGGCTGACGCCGAGCACGAGCGCGAGCGAGAGATAGACGACGATGTCGTGGCCGAAGATGGCGCGCAGCCAGGGATGCTCGGAGAGCGCGGCCGGAAACACCGGGCCGAGCCGTGTGATCGTGCGGCCGACGAAACCCGCCCCGATCAGCGAGGAGGCGCCGATGCCGAAGATCGTCAGCGCCAGCCCCGTCGCGACCTGATTGGCCGTCAGCGACAGCGTCAGCACGGCGAAGACCATTGCCGTCGCCACGCCCGCCGCCATTGCCGCGACGAGACCCAGCATCGTGCTGCCGGTGCTGAAGGCGACCGCGAAGCCCGCGACCGCGCCGCACAGCATCATGCCCTCGACGCCGAGATTGAGCACGCCGGCTTTCTCCGTGACGAGTTCCCCCAGCGCCGCCAGCAGGATCGGCGTGGAGGCCGCGACGAGGGTCATCAGGATCGAGACGAGGATGGCGGTGGTCATGGCGCCCCCTCCGTCATTCTCGGGCGCAGCGCAGGCGCGTACCCGGAACCCACGACCGGGTGAGCCATGGGGTCCTGCGTCATGCTCGCCCTTGTGGCGAGAATCCACGTCTTGAACACTGAGCCAGCCCGAGGAAGGCGTGGATGGTCGGCACAAGGCCGACCATGACGGGTCTTCCGTCTCACCCCGTCGTGGGTTCCGGGTTCGCTGCTGCGCAGCGCCCCGGAATGACAGGTGCAGGTTGTCGAGCGCCCTCTCATGCCGCCCGCACCTTCCAGCCGATGCGGTACTTCACCAGCACGTCGGTCGCCAGCAGCACGAACAGCAGCAGGGCTTGGAACATGCCCGTCGCCGCCTGCGGCAGGCGGACCGTCGTCTGGGCGATCTCGCCGCCGACATAGGTCGCCGCGAGCACGATGCCGCCGAAGACGATGCCGAGCGGGTTCAGCCGTCCCAGGAACGCGACGATGATCGCGGTGAAGCCGTAGCCGGTCGGGAATTGTGGCGTCAGCTGTCCGAAGGGGCCGGCTGCCTCGAACAGCCCGGCGAGGCCGGCGAGCCCGCCACCCGCCAGCAGCGTCGCCCAGGTCACCCGGTCGGCGCTGAAGCCGCCATGGCGCGCCGCGGCGGGCGCCAGCCCGACGACCTTCACCGCGTAACCGGCGGTCGTCTTTTCCATCAACAGCCAGGCAATCAGCGCGATCAGAAGCGCCGCCGGAATGCCGAGATGGACGAGCGAGCCTTCCAACACGGTCGGCAGGGTCTGGTCGGCGCTGAACATCCGTGTCTGCGGAAAATTGAAGCCGTCAGGGTCCTTCCAGGGCCCGCGCACCAGGTAATAGAGGCTCTGCACCGCGACATAGGTCAGCATCAGGCTGGTCAGGATCTCGCTGACCTGCAGCCGCACGCGCAGGACGGCTGGCACCGCCGCCCAGGCCATGCCGCCCAGCACGCCCGCAACGGCCATGGCGGGCAGGATCCACCAGCCGGTCATTTCATGCGTCGCCAGCGCCACGCCGGTGCCGGCGATCGCGCCCATGATGTACTGGCCCTCGGCGCCGATATTCCAGACATTGGCGCGGAAGCCGATGGCGAGCCCGAGCGCGATCATCACCAGAGGCGCCGCCTTGACGCCGAGATCGGGCCAGCGCTGCGGCTCCACGAAGGGCGTCACGAAGATGCTTTCGACGGCGTGGAAGCCGTCATAGCCCATCGCCGTGAACACGATCATGCCGAGCAGCATCGTCAGCCCGATCGCGATCAGCGGGCTGAGCCAGAGCATCAGCGTGCTCGGTTCGCGGCGGCGGCGCCATTCAAGCATGGGCCGGCTCTCCCGGCGGCGCGGCTGCGCCATGCACGCCGCCCATCATCAGGCCGATTTCGTCGATGCCGAGGCTGGCGACGGCGCGCGGCGTTGACAGCCGGCCCTCGTTGATGACGCAGAGCCTGTCGGCCAGTTCGAGCAGCTCGTCGAGATCCTGCGAGATCACCACCACCGCCGAGCCCTTCTCGGCGAGATCGACGAGTTCCTGCCGGATCGCCGCCGCGGCCCCCGCATCCACGCCCCAGGTCGGTTGGCTGACGACGAGCACGGCGGGAGATTGGCCAATCTCGCGGCCCATGATGAACTTCTGCAGATTGCCGCCCGAGAGCGAGCGGGCGAGCGCCGCGGTCCCGGTGGTGCGGACGTCGAAGCGCTTGATCACGGAATCGGCGAAGCGCTGGACATCGCCCGTGCTGATCAGACCGAGCGGCGTCAGCGGCAGGCGGTGGCGTGCGGTCAGGATCGCGTTGTCGGCGAGAGAAAAATCCGGCACCGCGGCATGGCCGTTGCGTTCTTCCGGCACGCAGCAGAGCCCGAGCGCCCGGCGCGCCCCCGCACCCAGCCGCCCGACCGGTTTGCCGTCGAGTGTGACCGCATCGGCCGTGTTCGCAGGCCGCTCGCCCGACAGGGCGGTCAGCAGCTCCGACTGGCCGTTGCCCGCAACGCCGGCGATTCCGAGGATTTCGCCGGCCCGCGCCTCGAAGGCGACCGCACGCAGGTCGGTGCCGAAGGGCGGCTCGCCCGGCAGCGTCAGCCCGGAGACCGACAGCCGCACCGACCCGGCGCCGGCGCTCCCGCCATGCTCGATCTGGCGGAGTTCCGCGCCGATCATCAGCTCGGCCATGCGCTTCGTGCTCTCAACGCGCGGGTCACAGGTCGCGACGACCCGGCCAGCCCGCAGGATCGTGGCGGCCTCGCACAGAGCCTTGATCTCGTGGAGCTTGTGCGAAATGTAGAGGATCGCGCAGCCCTGCGAGGCGATCTGGCGCAGCGTGCCGAAGAGCTTGTCCACCTCCTGCGGCGTCAGCACCGAGGTCGGCTCGTCCATGATCAGCAGCCGGGGATTTTGCAGCAGGCAGCGGACGATCTCGATGCGCTGGCGCTCGCCGACCGACAGCGTATGCACCTCGCGCTCGGGATCGAGCGGCAGCGAGTAGCTCTCCAGGATCGCCGCGACGCGGCCCTTGAGCTCGTCCTTGTCGCAGGCTTCGTCGAGGCCGAGCGCGATGTTCTCGATCACCGTCATCGCGTCGAAGAGCGAGAAGTGCTGGAAGACCATGCCGATTCCCAGCCGCCGCGCGATCTTGGGCGAGAGAATGGCGACCGGCGCGCCATCCCAGGCGATGGTCCCGGTGTCCGCCTGCTGCACGCCGTAGATGATCTTGACCAGCGTCGACTTGCCGGCGCCGTTCTCGCCGAGCAGGGCGTGGATCTCGCCCGGGCGGACGCTGAGGCTGATGTCCTCGTTCGCCTTCACGCCGGGGAAGCTCTTGGAGATGCCCGCAAGGGCGAGCCGAGGGCGAACCGTCTGTTCAGGCGGTTGCGTCATGGCCGGCTCGTTCCTCCGCTCCGGCTCCGCGGGAAGCCTCTGGTTTCCGAAGCAAACTCCGCACCAGTTCGGCGGCCGTCAAGGCCGCGATGACCTCGGGGCGCTTGTCATCCACATCGGCGCCGCCGATCGGGCAGGCGAGGCGCGACAGCGCCTCGCGTCGCCCCCCGGTGCGGAGGAAGCCGGCCTCGAAGCGCGCGCGTTTGGTCGCCGAGCCGATCATGCCGACATAAGCCGCATCGCCCCGCTGCAGCGCGGCTTCCGTCAGCCGGTAGTCGAGCGCGTGGCTGTGCGTGAGCACGACATGGGCGGCGCCGGCCGGCGCCGTCGCAAGGGCCGCGACGGGATCGGCCATGCGGATGCAGGTCACCGCCGCCGGCAGCCCGTCCATCACGCCGTCGCGGTCGTCGATCAGCATGACCCTGAAAGGGAGAAGGGCCAGCGCCTCGACCAGGGCCCGCCCGGTATGCCCGGCGCCGAAGACCAGCACGGCCGGGCGCGCCTCGGCATCGGCCCGCTCCCGCGCCACCTGCATCGCGAGGTCGGTCGAGGTCGCGCGCCGCAGCGAAACCTGCACCCGCCCGCCACAGCACTGGCCCATCTGCGGGCCGAGCGGAATGTCGAGGCTGCGTTCGCGCTCGCCGCTCGAGAGCATCTCGCGCGCCATGTCGATGCAATGAAACTCGAGCTGCCCGCCGCCGATCGTCCCGGCGGTGGCGTTGAGGCTGACGGCCATGGCCGCACCGGCTTCGCGGGGGGTGGACCCGGCCGCGTGGGTCAGGGTGACCAGGATGGCGCCTGGGCGACGATGCTGCGCGAGAAAGGCGGAGAGGCTCATTCCCTCCCCCCGCTTGCGGTGGGGAGGGTTAGGGTGG
>NZ_LSKN01000207.1:0-9041 GCF_001557075.1 Methylobacterium sp. CCH7-A2 | reverse complement strand
CCGCCGGCCTGCGACAGAACGAGGGCGGGGAGGATGGTGCCGACCAGAAGCCAGTGCTTGGTACGCGTCATGAAATCCGTTTCCGTTTTCGACTGCGAGCGAGAACGCGCCGGATGCGCTGAACCCGTCCTGAACCAAAAACGGCGGAAATCTGGCCCGGTTCCGCGCAGACCGGGCCGTCTCCTCCCTCAGATGCCGGCCTGCTCTTTCACGAAGGCGGCGATTTCGGCATGGCTGGCGAACCAGACACCCGGCATCTCCTTGATGTGGGCGATCAGCTTCTCGAGGATCCAGATGCGCGAGCGATAGGTGATGACATGCGGGTGCATCGTCAGAAGGAAGAGCCCGCCCTCCTCATAGGCGCGGTCGAATTCGCGCCGGAAGATGTCGAAGACGGCCTCGGGCGGCGTGTAGGGCCGCAGGGCCTGGAAGCGGTTCATGTTGAAATAGACCGCGTCGTCGCGGATCCATTCGACCGGCAGTTCGACCATGCCGGTCGGCTCGCCCTTCTCGATGATTTCGTAGGGATCGTCGTCGGCGAAGAGCGAGGAATCGTAGAGCAGGCCGAGTTCGCGCTCGACCGAGAGCGTCACCTCCGAGAAGTCCCAGGAGGGGGTGCGCATGCCGACCGGCCGGACGCCGGTGATCTTTTCCAAGGTGTCGGCGGAGCGCAGATGCAGTTCGCGCTCGGCATCGGGCGGCACGGCGGTGTTGACCTCGTGGATCCAGCCATGCAGGCCGATCTCGTGGCCCTCGGCGATGACGCGGCGCTGCTCGTCGGGATAGAGCAGCGCGGTGACGGCGGGCACGAAGAAGGTCGCCTGGATGTCCTCCTTCTTCATCAGTTCGAGAATGCGGGGCATGCCGACGCGGTTGCCGTATTGCCCCCAGGACAGCCGCCCGACCGATTTGCCGCCGTCGCGCAGTTCATTGGTCTCGTGATCGACGTCGAAGGAGAGCGCGACCGCGCAGCGCGCCCCGCCCTTCCATTGCGCCGGCTTCAGGTTGCGGCCGGCGCGCACGCGCTCGACCTTGGCGCGCCAGGTTTCCTCGGGCCACTGCCAGGGCAGGAGTTCGGGTTCGGACATGGGGTCTCCTTTGTCGTGGCACGTCATGCTCGGGCTCGACCCGAGCATCTCTGGCCGGAGATTCTCGGGTCTGCGCTGCGCTTCGCCCGGGACGACGCCGCGGTGGGTCATGGGCATCACGCCACCGGCAGCACGGGCACCGCCGCCAGCAGGCGTTGGGTGTAGGGGTCGCGCGGGTTGTCGTAGACCTCGCCGGCCGCGCCGCTCTCGACGATCCGGCCGCGATGCATGATCGCGACGCGGTCGCAGAGATGGCGGACGACCGAGAGGTCGTGGGAGATGAAGAGCAGCGTCAGGCCGAGTTCCTGCCGCAGCCGCAGCAGCAGGTTGATGATCTGCGCCTGGATCGAGACGTCGAGCGAAGCGACCGGCTCGTCGCAGACCACGACATCGGGCTGCATGGCGAGGGCGCGGGCAATGGCGACGCGCTGGCGCTGCCCACCGGAAAACTGGTGCGGGTAGCGCGCGGCGAAAGCGGGATCGAGCCCGACCGCGGCGAGCCATTGCGCGACATAGGTACCGGCCTCGGCGCGGGAGATCAGGCCGTGGGCGAGCGGCCCCTCGGCAATGCTGTCGCCGATCCGCATGCGCGGGTTCAGCGAGGCGAAGGGGTCCTGGAAGATCGTCTGGATACGGGTGGTGATCTTGTGCGGGCGCTCGCCGTTGCTCATCACCGGCTCGCCGTCGAGCAGGATGCGGCCATCGTCGGGCGCATAGATGCCGGCGACGATGCGGCCGAGCGTCGACTTGCCGCTGCCGGATTCGCCGACGAGTCCCAGCGCCTCGCCGCGCGCGATCGAGAGCGTGACATGGTCCACCGCCTGCACCGCCGGCAGCGGGCGGGCGAAGCCGGCCTTCTGGGCGAGCAGCCGCAGGAGGCCGGATTTGCGCTGGAAGCGCTTGGCGACCCCTTCCGCGACGATAGAGGGCAGATCGGCGGCGCGGCGGCCGGTCTCGGCCTGACGTGGCAGTCGGGGTGGTGGCGCCGCATCGGTGCCTGCGCCGCGCGCCAGCAGCGTGCCGGGCTTGGCGCGCGAGGGCAGCGAGTCGAGCAGGCCCTGCGTATAGGGATGCTGCGGCCGGGTCAGGACCTGGAGCACGGGCCCTGCCTCGACGATCTTGCCGTAGCGCATCACGCAGACATGGTCGGCGATCGAGGCGACGGTGGCGAGGTCGTGGCTGATCCAGATCAGGGCCGTGCCGAGTTCGGCGACGAGCTCCTTCATCTCCGCCAGGATCTCGGCCTGGATCGAGACGTCGAGCGCCGTCGTCGGCTCGTCGCAGATGATCAGCCGCGGTCGGTGCAGCAGCGCGATCGCGATGGCGACGCGCTGGCGCATGCCACCGGAAAACTGGTGCGGGTAAAAGTCGATCTTGGCTTCGGGCTCGGGGATGCGGACCTGAGCGAGCGCGGCGATGCCGCGCCGGCGGCGCTCCGCCCCCGAGACGGATTCATGCGCCTCCAGCGCGAGCCCGATCTGGCCGCCGATGGTCAGCATCGGGTTCAGCGTCATCATCGGGTCCTGGAAGACCATCGAGATCGCCTTGCCGCGGATGGCGCGCAGCTCGTCCGCCGGCAGGCCGACGAGTTCGCGCCCCTCTAGCTTCACCGAGCCGCGCTCGATGCGCCCCTGTGGATCGAGCAGGCCGATGATCGAGAAACCGGTGATGCTCTTGCCCGAGCCGGATTCGCCGACGAGGCCCATGACCTCGCCGCGCTTCAGGCTGAAGGAGACGCCGTCGACCGCCTTCACCACGCCGGCGCGGGCGTGGAAATGGGTGGCGAGGTCGGTGACCTCGAGGAGAGGCGCGTCGCTCATCGCTTCAGCCTCGGATTGACCTGGTCGCGGATGCGGTCGCCGACGAGGTTGATGGCGACGATCAGCACGATCAGGGCGATGCCGGGATAGATCGAGATCCAGTAGCGGCCCGACAGCATGTACTGGAAGCCGTTGGAGATCAGCATGCCGAGCGAGGGCTCGGTCACGGGGAGCCCGACACCGAGGAAGGACAAAGTCGCCTCCAGCGCGATGGCGCTCGCCACCTGCACGGTCGCAACCACGATCAGCGGCGGCAGGCAGTTCGGGAAAATGTGCTTCACCACCACGCGCCAGGCCGGCAGCGGCGTCGAGAGCACCGCCTCGACATAGTCCTTGCCGCGCTCGGCGGAGGCCGCGCCATGGGCGGTCCGGGCGAAATAGGCGTATTGCGCGGCGGCCAGGGCCGCGATCAGCTGCATCTTGCCCTGGCCGAGCAGGGCCGAGAGGACGAGCGCCAGCAGGATCGCCGGGAAGGCGAGCTGGAGATCGACGACGCGCATGATAAAGGCTTCCCAGCGCCCGCCGAGATAGGCCGCGCCGACGCCCAGCGCCACGCCGATCACGAAGGCGAGCGAACCGGCGATCAGACCCATCTGGAGCGAGATGCGCAGACCGTAGAGGATGGCCGAGAACAGGTCGCGCCCCTGCGCATCGGTGCCGAGGATATGGGTATAGCCGGCCGAGCCGACATAGCCCGGCGGCCGGCGCGCATCCATCAGCACGAGATTGGCGAGATCATAAGGGTTCTGCGGAGCGACCAGCGGCGCGAAGATCGCGACGCCGAGCATCAGCAGCACGACGACGAGCGCCGCCACCGCGACCTTGCTCTCCCGGAACTCGGCCCAGAAGCGCGCGACCGGGGAGATCTCTCTGGCGGGAAGCGGCTGTTTCATCGCGAGCCCGCCCGGCGCAGCCGCGGATCGAGCCCGACATAGGCGAGATCGACGAGGAAGTTGATCATGATGAAGACGAAGGAGACGAGCATCAGATAGGCGACCATCACCGGCCGATCGAGCGAGGTGATCGAGTCGATGATCAGCTTGCCGATGCCGGGCCAGGAAAAGATCGTCTCGGTGACGACGGCGAAGGCCAGCGTCGAGGCGAATTCGAGCCCGAAGACGGTGACGAGCGGGATCGCGATCAGCCGCAGCACATGCCGGCGCAGCACCGTCCATTCGGAGAGGCCGGCGGCGCGGGCGAATTTCACCGTGTCCGACAGCATCGCCTCGCGGGTGCCGGCGCGGGCCAGCCGCGTCATCAGCGCGAGCTTGAAGAAGGCGAGATTGCAGGCCGGCAGCAGGAGATGGCTCAGGCCGTTGGCGGTGAGGAAGCTCCATTCCACGCCGAAGACGGAGACCGTCGCGCCGCGTCCGCCGGCCGGCAACCATTGCAGCTCGACCGCGAAAGCCATGATCAGGACGAGGCCGATCCAGAAGGTCGGCACCGAGAAGCCGAGGATCGAGATCGTCATGATCGCCTTGGCGGCGAAGCCGTCCGGTCGATAGCCGGCATAGATGCCGGCGGGAATGCCGATCAGCGCCGCGCCGACAACGGCCGCCAGCGTCAGCTCCAGCGTCGCCGGCAGCCGCGACAGGATGAGGTCGAGCACCGGCATGCCGAAGACGAAGGAGCGGCCGAAATCGCCCTGCAGGATGCGGCCGAGGAAGGTGAAGTACTGGACGTAGAGCGGCTGATCGAGCCCGTAGCGCGCGATCGTCTCCAGCCGAATGTCCTGGCTGACATCGGGGCCGATCAGCACGTCGATCGGGTTACCGATGGCGTAGACACCGACGAAGACCAGCGCCGACATCACGAGCATGACGACGAGCGCCTGCCCCAGCCTGCCGAGGATATGGGCTAGCATGGCGCGACAGCCACGTGAGGGCCGAAGCTATTCGTCATTGCGAGCGCAGCGAAGCAATCCAGAAGGGCTCGCTCGACGTTGCCTGGGTTGCTTCGCTGCGCTCGCAATGACGTGATGGCGCTCACGGCCAGCTCTCCACCATCGCGGCGCGCGTCTCCTCGACGCCGACCTGCCAGAGGGCGAGCATCTCGTTGTCGGAGCGCTGGTAGCGGCCGTGAAAATTGCCGTCGCCGAGGATCTCGCGCTTTTTCGGCGGCGAGGCGGCCTGGTAGGCGGGGGCGTCGAAGGGCGGCTTGAAGGCGTCGGGCATGGAGACACCTTGCAGCCGCGTCCAGGGGAAGTTCTCCATCCAGGACGCGTGGGAGGCGGCCGGGTCGACCTCGCGGACCGCGGCCTGGAAGCGCGGCCCCGCCCACCAGTTGTGCAGCCGCACGCTGGCATCGGCATGCTTGCCCATCCATTCGGTGGCGAGCGTCATGATCGGCGCGTTGCCGCCATGGCCGTTGACGAGCACGATGCGGCGGAAGCCGGAGCGGTAGAAGCCCTCCAGCAGATCCTCCATCACCGCAACATAGGTGCTCATGCGCAGCGAGACCGTGCCGGGATAGGCGGCGAAGCCCGGCGTCATGCCATAGGCCAGCACCGGAAAGACCGGCAGGCCGAGCGGCTCGGCCGCCTCGCCGGCGACGCGCTCGGCCAGGATCGCATCGGTGGCGAGGCTGAGATAGGCGTGCTGCTCGACACAGCCCAGCGGCAGCACGCAGCGATCGTCGCGCTGCGCCTGCGCCTCGATCTGCATCCAGTTCATCTCGGCGACACGCACGGCCCGGTCCTTGCTTCAGCGTCTTTGCGCCGCGCCCCGCAAGAATCGCGTTGCCCGCGCGACAAGGCTCCACCATCCTCGTCTTCCGCATCCTTGACTCTGGCGCCGGACAGCGTCAAGTTCCATTTGGAACTAAGTTGTGGGGGAGGCTGGCCATGCGGCGTGCGCCGACGGCTGTTTCGCAGGTCGGCGCGGCGCGCGAGAAGGCGCTGAGCGAGCTCGACCCTCTGACGGTGACCAAGCTCTGGGACAATCCCTGCTGGCTGTCCTTCCGGCTCAACTTTGTTGCGTTCCGCTTCAACGACCCTGTCTATCGCTGGATCGAGACCCGTTACGGCCTGGTGCGCCCGGAATTCGTGGCGCTCTATGCCGTCGGCCTGCGCGATGGGGTCGCCGCCAAGAACATCGTCGCCTCCTCCGGCCTGCCCAAGAATACGCTCAGCCGCGCGATCCAGCGGCTGCTGCAGCGGCGCCTGCTGCGGCGCGAGACCGACCCGGAGGATCTGCGCAGCTTCGTGCTCTATCTGACGGGGCCGGGCCGCGCGATCTTCGAGGAGACAATGCCGCTGATGATCCAGCAGCAGACGGCGATGCTGTCTGCGCTGACCGACGCCGAGCAGCGCCAGCTCTGCGAACTCATGGACAAGCTGGTGATCGCCTCACCGACCTGGCCCAACGATCTCGAAAAAGAGGGAACCGCATCATGAACATCCATATCGCCCGCGTCGCCGCCCTGGCCCTGGTGCTCGGGGCCTCGGTCTCGACGGCCGCGCTCGCGCAGAACCTGACCATCGGCGTCCGCGCCGGCCCGGATTCGATCGACCCGCATTTCACCGCGACCGGCACCCATGCCGAGTCGCTGAAGCACATCTTCGATACGCTGACCTGGTCGGGCGACAAGCTGCAGATCGAGCCGCGCCTCGCCACCAGCTGGACGGCGATCAAGCCCGACACCTGGGAGTTCAAGCTGCGCTCCGGCGTCAAGTTCCATGACGGGTCGGACTTCACCGCCGAGGACGTGAAGTTCTCGATCGAGCGCATCCCGGTCGTCTCCGGCCCCAATCCGACGACGATCTACACGCGGCGCGTCAAGGAGGTGAAGATCATTGACCCGCTGACGGTCCACATCGTCACCGACGGGCCGGCGCCGAACCTGCCCAACGACTTCATCCGCCTGTTCATCGTCTCGTCCAAGGCCGCCGCCGGCCTGACCAAGGACAACGCCAACGAGACCTTCAACTCCGGCAAGGCCGCGATCGGCACCGGGCCCTACAAGTTCGTCTCCTGGACGCCGAAGGACCAGCTCGTGCTGGAGCGCTTCGACGGCTACTGGGGCCCGAAGGAGCCCTGGGCGCGCGTCGTGCGCAAGGAGCTGCCCAATGACGCCGCCCGCGTCGCCCAGCTCAAGGCTGGCCAGGTCGACATCATCGTGCGCGCGCCGGCCTCCGACGTCGCGACGCTGAAGCGCGACCCGAAGCTCTCCGTCGCCACGATCGACACGGTCTATGTCTTCAACATGGAAATCGACATGCGGGACAAGTCCCCGCAGGTCAGCGCCAAGGACGGCTCGCCGCTGCCGAAGAACCCGCTGCAGGACCCCCGCGTGCGCGAGGCGATCGATCTCGCCATCGACCGGCCGGCCCTCGTCGAGATCGCGATGGAAGGCCTCGGCGCGCCGGTGAACCAGCTCGTCACCTCCAGCATCGCCGGCTTCAACAAGAGCCTGCCGCCGCTGAAGGTCGATCTCGCCCGCGCCAAGAAGCTGCTCGAGGAGGCCGGCTATCCCAACGGCTTCAAAACCACCTTCTCCTTCACCAATGACCGCCTGCCGGGCGACCGCCAGGTCGGCACTTCGGTGGCGCAGATGCTGGCGCGCATCGGCCTCGACGTCACCGCCAACGCCCAGACGGCGGCCGTATTCTTCCCGGCCCGGACGCGCGGCGAGTTCTCGCTCGCCATGTCCGGCTGGGGCACGCTGACCGGCGAGGCGAACTACACGCTGTCCTCCGTGGTCCATTCCAACGACCCGGCCAAGAAGCTCGGCGCCTTCAACGTGCTCGGCTACAAGAACCCCGATCTCGACAAGCTGATCCAGGACGCTTCGGTCGAGCTCGACGAAGCCAAGCGCAACGACCTTCTCGCGCAGGCCAACGCCATCGTCGCCAAGGACCGGCCGCGCCTGCCATTCGTCGCGGTCGGCTCGGCCTGGGCGATGCAGAAGGACAAGGTGACGATCGCCCCGCGCGTCGACGAGGACACGCTGGCGATGGACATCAAGCCCGCCAAGAAGTGAGGCGAGCCACTGCCGTCATGGTCGGGCTCGTCCCGACCATCCACGCCTCCGCGCATCGCGCTTGGCGCAGACGTGGATGCTCGCCACAAGGGCGAGCATGACGGGCCCGGTTCTCGCGCCGTTCCAGAAAGACCCGTCATGACCATCGCCCTCGCAATCCATGGCGGCTGCGGCACGCTGCCGAAATCCGAAATGAGCGAGGCGGAATGGGCCGAGGCCCGGGCCGATCTCGCCGCCTCGCTGCGGGCCGGCTGGGCCATTCTCAGCCAGGGCGGCACGGCGGTCGATGCCGTCGAGGCAGCCGTGCGGGTGATGGAGGATTCGCCGCATTTCAACGCCGGCCATGGCGCGGCCTTCAACGCCGAGGGCGAGCACGAGCTCGATGCCTCGATCATGGACGGGGCGACGCTCGCGGCCGGCGCGGTCGCCGCCGCCAAGCGCATCCGCAATCCGGTCAGCGCCGCCAAGGCGCTGATGCAGCGCGGCGACCCGCTGCTGCTGGTCGGCCCCGCGGCCGATACCTTTGCCGCCCATGAGGGGCTCGACACGGTCGACAACGGGCATTTCTCGACCGAGCGGCGCCGCAAGAACCTGTCCTCGATGAAGATCCGCGAACTGGTCGGCACCGCCGGCGAGGCGAGCGAGGCCGAGAAGCACGGCACCGTCGGCGCCGTCGCGCTCGATGCGGCCGGGCATCTGGCGGCGGCGACCTCGACCGGTGGCTACACCAACAAGCCGGTCGGTCGCGTCGGCGATTCCCCGATCATCGGCGCGGGCACCTATGCTCGCGACGGGCGTTGCGCGGTCTCGGGCACCGGCAAAGGCGAGTTCTTCATCCGCTACTGCGTCGGCCACGAGCTGGCCTCGCTGATCGGCTACAAGGGTCTCGACCTCGAGGAGGCGAGCGCCACCGTGCTCGGCGAACTTACGACGCATAAGATCGGCGCCGGGCTGGTGGCGATCGACGCTCAAGGAACCATCGTCGCGCCCTACAATACGCAGGGCATGTATCGCGGCTGGGTGACGCCGGACGGGACCGTCCATGTCGCGACCCATACGGATGTCGAGATTGCGGGTCAGGCGTGATGGCTGTTCGCGATCGGCTCCGGTCTCCCCCCTCCCCCCGCTTGCGGTGGGGAGGGCCGGGGTGGGG
>NZ_LSKN01000206.1:0-1909 GCF_001557075.1 Methylobacterium sp. CCH7-A2 | reverse complement strand
TCGCGCAGGAAGCCGGCTCGATGCTGGCGAAGCTGGTGCCCGACATCAAGAAGACCGCCGAGCTGGTCGAGGAGATCACCGCCGCCTGCCGCGAGCAGGATGTCGGCTCGACCCAGATCAACCAGGCCATCCAGCAGCTCGACAAGGTGACGCAACAGAACGCCGCGGCCTCCGAAGAAGTCTCCGCCACCTCCGAGGAGCTCGCCGCCCAGGCCGAGCAGCTGCAGGCCACCATCGCCTTCTTCAAGACGGATGGCAGCGCTGCCGCCACCGACCGGGCCGTCGGCCAGCTCCGCGCCAAGGCCAAGCAGATGAAGGCCGCCTCCCAGCCCCGCAAGGCGGCGGCGCCCGCCCGCTCCAAGAAGGGCGGCTTCGACTTCGCCCTCGATGACGGCGGCGACGACCAAGACGCGGCCTTCAGCCGGGCCTCCTGACCACGACACGGAGCCTCCGCCCCGGCGGAGGCTCCCACCATGCCGGGCCTGCCGTCTCGGACAGCACCCAACCAACCTGTGAGTTTTCGCCATGCGCCTGACCATCAAAGCCAAGCTCGCCGCCACCTTCGGCGTCGTCATCGCCCTCTCCATGGCAGCGGGAGGATTGGCTTATGTGAAGCTGTCGAACATGACGGAGACCCAGCAGGAGCTGGTCACCTGGACCCAGCGCCTCAACGCGCTGGGCGACATTGCCGAACATGTCAGCAACTCGGTTCGGGCCGAGAAGAACGCCGTGATGGCGTCCGATGACAAGGACATCGCTGGCTTTATCGCCACGGCCGGCGAGCTTCGGCAGGCCGCGATGAAGCGCAAGGATGAACTGGCGCAGATCGCCGATGAAGAAGGCAAGCGCCGCATCGCGGAGATCGTCGCCAAGGCCAACCGCTTCGCGAGCGCGCAGGATGAGACGCTGGCCTTCGCCAAGCTGAACTCCAACAACCGCGCCACCCAGGCCTGGCTCTCCGAGACGGTCCCCCTGATCCAGGGCGTCACCGCCACGACCAACCCGGTGATCGCGCAGGTGACCCGTCCGGACGCATCCGCCGAACTGCTCCGCGCCGGTCTTGGCTTCCAGGAGGCGCGGCTCGAATGGATCCGCATGACGCGGACCGCCGCCTTGTCCTTCAACATGGCGAGCGTCGCCGAGATCGAGAAGCTTAACGTCGACATCCAGCAGCAGGCCGCCCAGGTCCGCGCGCGCCTGGCCAAATCGGCCGCGGAGCTGGCCGCCTTCGACATCCCCACCACGGCGATGGTCGCCGCTTTCGACAAGGGCATCGTCTCCGTGCTCAAGACGGTCGCGATCGCCGCCGAGGCCGGCACCATCAAGGCGACGACCGCCTCGCTGACGACGGGACGCGATGCGGCTGCCGCTCTGACGAAGACGCTCGAGGACTATGCGCATCACGTCGAGAAGGCGGCCGGTGAGGCCGCTGCGACCGCCGCCGAGGCCGCCGCTTTCGCCAAGCAGCTCCTGCTCGGCATCCTCGGCCTGTCGCTGCTGATCGCCGTCGTCGCCGCCACCTGGATCGCGCTCAGCATCAGCCGTGGACTCTCCAGCGCCGTCGGCCTCGCCAATGCGGTGGCCATCGGCGATCTCAGCCAGACGATCACCGTCAAGAGCAATGACGAGATCGGCGATCTCGTCACCTCGCTCAACACCATGACCGCGAACCTCAACGCCACTGCCGCGGTGGCGGATGCGATCGCCTCCGGCGACCTGACGGTGGCGGCCAAGCCGCTCTCCGACAAGGACACGCTCGGCATTTCGCTCGAGAACATGGTCATCAAGCTGCGCGAGGTCGTCGGCCAGGTTACCTCGGCCGCCGAGAACATGTCGGCCGGCTCTCAGGAGCTGTCGGCGAGCGCCGAGCAGCTCTCGCAGGGCTCGACCGAGCAGGCTTCGTCCACCG